>NZ_JBQQCE010000190.1:0-17205 GCF_052245645.1 Streptomyces sp. KR55
CGGTGGGCACCAAGGGAGTCGGCGAAGTCGGCCTGGTCGGCCTGGCCGCGGCCATCGGCAACGCCGTCTTCCACGCCACCGGCCGCCGCATCCGCTCCCTCCCGATCACCATCGACCGACTCATGCTCTGAGAGACCGGCTCCGCGGCTGATGAGCCGCGGAGCCGGTCTCGTCGCCGGCGCCACCGTCCGGCGCCGTATCGCAACGCCGTAGTCCGGGGAGAAACCCATGCTGGACATCGCACGAGAGCTGTGCCAGTTGCTTGAGCAAGGCCGTGACTTCGCCGTCGCCACCGTGGTCGCGGTCAGCGGTAGCGCACCCCGTGCGCCTGGTGCTGCCCTTGCCGTGGACGGCGATGGAACGGCCGTCGGCTCGGTCTCCGGCGGTTGTGTGGAAGGCGCGGTGTACGACCTGTGTCAGCAGGCGCTGCAAGACGGTGAGACCGTCCTGCAGCAGTTCGGGTACAGCGACGAGGACGCCTTCGCCGTCGGCCTCACGTGTGGCGGGGTCATCGACATCCTGGTCACGCCTGTCCGTGCCGGTGATCCGGACCGGGACGTCTTCGCTGCCGCGTTGTCCGCCGCACGCTCACAGGAGACGGTTGCGCTGGCTCGTGTTGTCGACGGGCCGGCCGAACGGCTCGGTCGCGGGCTGACAGTCCACTCCGACGGGTCGTATGAGGGCAGGCTCGGCGACCAGCCCCAGCTGGATCGCACCGCAGCAGCCAGGGCTCGAGCAATGCTGGAACTCGGGCGCACCGGGACAGTCGTGATCGGCGAGGAGGGGTCCTACTGCGGTCGCCCGCTGACACTGCTGGTCGAATCCAGTGTCCCGGCCCCCCGCTTGATCGTCTTCGGAGCGATCGACTTCGCGGCAGCTCTGGTACGGCTCGGCAAATTCCTCGGCTACCACGTAACCGTCTGCGATGCCCGACCGGTATTCGCGACCGAGGCGCGTTTCCCGGAGGCGGACGAAGTGGTCGTCGACTGGCCTCACCGCTACCTGGCAGCCACTCGGCTCGACAACCGAACGGTGCTGTGTGTGCTCACGCACGATGCCAAGTTCGACATACCGTTCCTGCAACGAGCGCTGAAGCTGCCGGTTGCCTATGTCGGGGCCATGGGGTCTCGGAGCACCCACGAGGACCGCATACAGCGCCTGCGCGCAGCAGGGGTAACCGATCACCAGCTGGCCCGGTTGCGTTCACCTATCGGCCTTGACCTCGGCGCGGGCACGCCCGAGGAGACGGCCCTGTCGATCGTTGCCGAGATCGTCGCCGATCGACAGGGCGGCTCAGGCCTACCACTGGCCAGTACACGCACTCCCATTCACCATGACACGGCTTCCCTCTCCGGTTGCGCCGTGCGAGAGCAGCCAATGCCGACTGCCGCTCCTCGTCTTCTCGACGACAGCGCATCCGTCAGATGACACATCCACACCAGCACTGCGCAATGCGCAGAAGGAACGCCCGTTCGATGCCTGGCTCCGGTGGACGGCTGATGTGACACCGAGGCCGGCAGGCGGCCACGAAGCTCTCCCCAGCTGCTCGGAAGCGGTCTGCGCGTGCCTGGTACTGGCTTTCCTAGGGACAGCTTCCCAGGAAAAGATCTCCCTGTATGCCAGGTCTCTCCGTCACGACGATGGATTCCGCAAGGAGCCTTCGTACACGAAAGGCCGCCTCCGCCACATGGTCGTCTGTGTGGCGAAGAACTGCGCATCCAACGGAGACACCATGCGTGAGTACACCGAGCTGTACATCGACGGCGCCTGGCGCGAGCCCCTCGACGGCACGGTCATCGATCTGACCGACCCTGCCACCGGCGAGGTGTCCGGACGGGTGGCACTCGGTGGCGAGGCCGACGTCGACCTGGCGGTAGCCGCGGCCAACCGCGCATTCCCCGCATTCTCGCGGACCACCCGCCAGGAGCGCATAGATCTGCTGGATCGGATCGCCGACGAGTACGAGCAGCGCGCCGAGGACATGGCCCAGGCTGTCACCGCAGAGCTGGGCTGTCCGCTGCCGCTGTCCCGCTCCAGGCACGTCGCCGCCGGACTCATCCAGTTCCGGGCAGCCGCCCAGGTGCTCAAGACGTTTGCGTTTACCGAAGAGCGCAGCACCACCCACATCCGCAAGGAACCCATCGGCGTGGCCGCTCTGATCACTCCTTGGAACTTCCCCGCCCTCCAGCCGGCCGGCAAGACCGCCTCGGCGCTCGCGGCGGGCTGCACCGTCGTCCTCAAGCCGGCCCAGCTGGCCCCGTACTCGGCTGTCGTCCTGGCCGAGATCCTGGAGGCCGCCGGAGTCCCCGCAGGCGTCTTCAACCTCGTCACTGGTCGCGGCTCGATGATCGGAAATGCACTCGCGTCGCACCCCGACGTCGCCCTGGTGTCCTTCACCGGCTCGGGTGAGACCGCGCTCCAGGTGAATGCCGCTGCCGGCCGGAGCGCCAAGCGCGTGGCCACCGAACTCGGCGGCAGGTCTCCGCAGGTGATCATGCCCGATGCGGACATGGACGTCGCGGCCGGCACAGCGCTCACCTGGCTGATAGCCAACACCGGCCAGATCTGCAGTGCGCCGAGCCGGACCCTGGTGCCGCGCGAGCGGCTGGAGGAGTTCCTGTCCGTGCTGCTCCCGCGGATCGAGTCCATCAGGATCGGCGACCCGCGCGCAGACGACATCGACATGGGCCCGCTGATCTCCGCCGAGCAGTGGCAGACCGTCCAGCACTACATCCAGGCCGGCCTGGACGAGGGAGCCCACCTGGTCACCGGTGGCCTCGGCAAGCCGCATGGCCTGGAGCGGGGGCACTTCGTCAGGCCCACTGTCTTCACCGGGGTCACCAACGACATGACCATCGCCCAGGAAGAGATCCTCGGGCCGGTGATGTCGATCATCACCTACGACACGGTGGATGAGGCTGTCGAGATCGCCAACGACATCCGGTACGGCCTTGCCGGTTACGTCACCGGCGGCGATCCGGCGGACGCCGCGGACGTCGGTTCCCGTATCGAAGCCGGCTACGTGATCGTCAACAACGCCGATTTCGACTGGACCGCGCCCTTGGGCGGCTGCAAGGAGTCCGGCAACGGCCGCGAATGGGGCCCCGAGTGCATGCAGGAATACCTGGAGACCAAGGTCGTGCTGGGCCGCTGCCGACCGACGCGGGATCCCATCGGGAAATGGCAAGACTGAGATGGCAACGCTGATGGGACGCCGTCCGCGAACCGCGGGGCTTCGCGCTGAAGTTCTACACTGAGGACGGCAATTACGACCTCGTCGGCAACAACACCCCGGTGTTCTTCATCAAGGACGCCAAGGACCATGAGGTGCCGGAAGCCGCTGTGGGGCATGGCCTGCGCGGCATCTTCAGTGGGCCCGCTCGATGTCCGGGTTGTGGCGCGGATCGACGGAGAGACGGCGGAGCTGTAGTACGCGTCGTCCGGAACGTCGAACAGCACGTCGGCAGCCCGTTGGATCACTTCGATCTTCATTTGGCCCCGCCGCGGGTTCAGCGGGCGGAGGCTTCAGCCGTCGGCAGCGCCGGTGCGCCGGCTCGTGGCCTCGGAGTCGAGTGCGTCGCGCAGCATGGCGCGCGACGTGATGCCCAGCTTCGGATAGGCCTGGTACAGATGCGCGCCCACGGTCCGATGAGAGAGGAACAGGCGCTCGGCGATCTGCTTGTTGGTCAGACCGGAGGCCGCGAGCCGGGCGATCTCCAGCTCCTGGGGCGTGAGCGTGTGTGCCTTCGATTCACCTGAACCCCGCCTGCTCCAGCCCGCGGCTCGCAGCTCCTTCTCTGCACGTTCGGCCCACGGCCGCGCTCCCAGGTGCTCGAATGTTGCCAGCGCCGCGCGCAGCGGCTTCCGGGACTCGGCCGTCGCCCTGACCCGCCGCAATCGCTCCCCGTGGGCGAGTTGGACGCGTGCGAAGTCGAAGCGCCATCGCTCGGCTGCGGGAGTCGCCAACGCCTGCGCGAACAGCCGTAGCGCCTCCTCGTCGTCGGTGGTGCACAGGGCGGCCGACGCGTCCATCAGCATGGCGTGTCGGGAGGACACGGCGGCCGTGTGTGCCTCCCGCATGGCACGTACGTGCTCGGCCGCATCCTCGGGCCTGTTGGTCCGGATGGCGGCCTCCACCAGGTCCATCGCCACCCATAGGGCATGCGGGGTGTGCGACGCGAGGTTCCCGGCGGGGCTGACGGCATTCGCGTGCTCGTAGGCCAGCGAGAAGTCGCCGAGTCCCAGGGCTGCCACCGCAGCCGCATGGTGCGCATAGTGCGCGGCGCAGTGCGCTCCGCGGGGGACGGCCCAGTTGATTACGCGGTGGGCCGTCGCAAGGCTCTCGTCCGCATGCCCGCGAGCGCCCAGCACGATGGACTTGACGTAATGGAAGTACCAGGCGAAGGCGCTGTATCCGTGGTCTTGGCAGATTTGGAGTCCCTCGTCGGCGAGGTCGAGTGCCTCGTCCCACATGCCGGTGAGGTAGTCGTCCAAGCACAGGTGGATCAGAGCGGACAGGTATCGCCTTGCCGCACCGCCGTCGCGTCCCGTGCGCACCACCCGCCACGCCGCTTCGCGGACTTCGCCGAGCCGGTCGAGGTAGAGGGCCGCCGTGCCGACGCGGTTGATCTGGATGGGGTCGGTCTCCCCGGGAAGGCTCGCGACGAGCAGGTCGAGTTCCCCGGACGCCGCCGCGCCGGTGCGCGCTGGGTCGGAGAACGTCCTACCCAGTGCGGACAGGAAGACCGGGGGCTCCGGCTGCAGCCGTTCCAACACCCGGTAGTAGGGCTGCCACAGCTCATGCCGGGCACCGAAGAAGCAGAGCACCGCCAGCATGTGAAGCGCGTCGACGAGCGCCTTGTTGCGGGCGTCATACCTGTGGGTCTCGGCCGCGGACTCGACGACGGCGACCAGCAGTCGGTGAGCAGTGTCGACATCACCGTCGCTGTTGAGGTCGAGCAGCGCCGCTGCTGTGGCGAAGTGCAGCGAGCCTTCGTCGAGCTCCGGGGAAGCGGACCTGGCGTCGTCCAGGAGCTTGCGAGCACTGTGAAGCGCGCCGGTGGACTCAGCGCCAAGGTAGGCCGCCTCCGCGAGGCGGCGGCTGCGGTTTGGTCCCTGGGGGGTGAGGACTGCAGCCCGGACAAGCGTCCGCATCCCGCCGTTCGCGTCACCACGACGCAGGGTGAGGCACGCTGCGTGCTCCAGCAGGGCGGCAACCTCCTCGTCGGGTTCCAGGGTCGCCTCACCCAGGTGCCAGGCGCGGCGCTCGGGCTGGTCGACGAGGACCTGGGCGAGCGCCCCGTGTGCTGCGCGTCGTTCGCTGCTGGTCGAGTTGCCCACCACGGCGGAGCGGATCAGCGGGTGGCGAAACCTCAGGCGCCGCGTCCTGTCCTCGATGTGCACCAGTTGGTCACGCTCGGCGGGCGCGAGATCGTCCAGGCTGTATCCGTCGTTCGCCTGCCGCGAGGCCGCCTGCAGCACACCCAGGTCGCCGCTCCCTTCCAGCGCCGCGAGCAGCAGCAGACTCTGGGACGGCATGGGCAGCCCAGTCACGCGGGAGCCGAACAGCGTCTCCAGGCGCCGGCTGAGTGGGAGCACGGCGGGCGGGTCAGCCAGCGCCGGCTGCAGTGCTGTCGGTAGTTCCAGCAGCGCCAGGGGATTGCCGCCCGCCACAGCCAGAAGGTGTTGGCGCACATTGCGCGCGAGGACGGGGAACTTGCTACCGATCAACTGAGCCGCCGACTCCGCGTCGAGCGGTGGCAGCTCGTACGTGGGCAGTGCGCCGCCCTCGGAGAGGCTATGAGCGCCGGGGCGCGCTGCGGCGAGCATGCTCACCCCGACGCCGGCCACCCGCCGGGCGACGAAGCCCAGCACGGCGGTGCTCGCCCGGTCGACCCAGGGCAGGTCATCGATGATGATCAGAAGCGGATCCCCGGCGGCGACCGTCTGGAGGAGTCGCAGTACAGCGTTGGAGACGAGGAGCCGCTCCGGCGGCCGACCGCTGTCGAAGCCGAGCGCCACGCGGAGGGCGTCACGGAAAGGCAAGTCGAGGTCGTCCAGGGTGTCCAGGAACGGGAAAAGGATCTGATTGAGGCCCGAGTAGCTGCAGTCTGCCTCGAACTCCACGCCGGCGGCGCGGAGGACCCGGATGCCTTCCGCCTCCGCGGCCCCCGCCAGCGCGTCCAGCACCGCCGTCTTCCCCACCCCGGCATCGCCGGCCAGCAGCAGCGCCCCGCCGCCCGCCCCGATACGCAGCAGATCACGGATCCGGCGGAGGTCACCGTCCCGACCGATCAGCGTTCCCGTCGCACTGTGCCTGGCTGAGCCACCACCGATCACAATCACTTTCCTCTGCACTCCAAGGCTTGCCATGGTCATGGATGCGTCAGAGTCATCCTTTGTTTCGGAGAGGTAACTCTGTGCACGGCCGCAAAAACCCAGGCGGACCCCAGACAGTATGCACGACATTTCGTTGGACATGGTGTCCAACTGGGGTCAGTGGGACAACTTGGTTGTTTGGAGGGAGGGTTGGGCGGCCATACGCCGGTGGGGCGCTGCGGCGGTGGGTTAGCCGGTCGTGCCCAGTGCCTGCCGCAGGACGAGAATGGCTTGGGCGATCGCCCCGCGTGCCGCAGACGTCGACGACAGCGGGGTGAGCACGACGAAATCGTGGATGACGCCCTCGTACCGCGTAGCGGTTACCGCCACTCCTGCCGCACGCAGCTTGGCCGCGTACGCCTCGCCCTCGTCCCGTACGACGTCCGCCTCCGCGGTGATGACGAGCGTCGGCGGCAGTCCGGCGAGCTGCTCCTCGGTCGCCCGCAGCGGGCTTGCAGTGATCTGCGTGCGCTGCGACTCATCGGGCGCGTACTGGTCCCAGAACCAGCGCATCGCTTCCCGCCGTAGGAAGTAGCCGTCAGCGAAACGGCGGTACGAGCCGGTGTCGAAGTTCGCATCGGTGACCGGGTAGAACAGTACCTGCTGGACGAAACTGACGTCCCCGCGCTCCTTTGCCAGCAGCGTCAGGGCCGCACTCAGATTGCCGCCCGCGGAGTCCCCCGCGACGGCCAGCCGCGTCGGGTCGATGCCGTGGTCGGCTCCTCGGCGCGCGACCCACCGGGCCACCGCGTAACACTCCTCCAGGGCGACGGGGTAACGGACCTCCGGGGAGAGCGTGTACTCGGGGAAGACCGCGACGGCCTGTGCGCCCACCACCAGGTCACGGACCAGCCGGTCATGGGTCAACGCGCTGCCGAAAACCCAGCCCGGGCCGTGGAGGTACAGGATGGCGGGCAATGCCCCGATGGCCCCCTTGGGACGGACGATGCGCACCGCGACACTGCCGTTCGGTCCGCCCGAGACCGCGATCCACCTCTCGTCCACTTCGGGCATGCCAGCCTGCCAAGACCGCCCTTCCTGCCCACCGTGCGTCCCTTGCACGGCAGGTGTCGCCTCTGCCGCCCGTCCCGCTTCCGCCATCCCTGCCGTCTGCATTCTCTGCATGGCTTTGCGGCCTTCCACCGGCCCGAGATCTGTGAGGTACGGCGGCTCTGCGGTGGCTTCCGCGAACGCGCGGGCTTCCGGTTCGAGCACCGGTTCCGCAGTTGGAAGATGGTTCGGACATCACACACTCCTTTACGGTGGTGGCGTCGGACTCGGAAGCTCAACGCCCGGTACGCCTGCGCCGCGCAGCCGTGGAGGCGCACTTGGGTACCGGCGGAGGCGAAGATCACCTGCGATGGAAGCACCGGCGCAGTCCCCAGTGCATCGGTCACATGACTGGGAAGTGCGGGCCTGCTGCCGCGCACGGCTGTCGTACTGACCGGCGTCGCCCGCTGTGGTGCAGCGATCCGGCGGGCGCGCAGGTCGGGCCGTCGCCGGGCAGGCGCCCGGCTGGGAGAGGCCAGGCCGGGCGCCTGCGGGGGGGTCGGTGTCACCGGGGTGGTGACACGGTGGTGCGTACGCCTAGAGAGTGATGTCCCATGCCTCGGTCTGTGACTGCTTCAGCATGTTCTCGACGAACTCCAGCACCACGTTGCGGAACTTGCCCGTGTCGCCGGGCACGATCCGCACCATCGCGTCGATCATCTCGGTGGGGTCGAGGCGGCCTTCATCTCCGCTGTGCCGGAGCCCAGCCACCACCGGTTTGCGTGCCCGTCGAAGTGGTGGATGGCGTCGCTGAACCTGGCCGCGACCAGGATGATGCCGGTGATCGTCACCAGGTGCGCGCCGGTGAACGCGTAGTAGGCGAGTGTCTGGCGACGGTGTTCGGTGGCCTTCTCGAACTCCTCGTCGGCTCGCTCTTCGTCCCCGTCGAAGTACACCCACCACAGGCCGAGGCCACGGCGATCCCCAACGCCACGCCCAGCGCCAAGGGGGCATTCACCGGGTGGGTGGTCGACCCTTGGGCGCCGATTCCGATGGCGACCACCGACTCGCCCAGTACGACCAGCAGGAGCAGCGCATGCCGCTCCACGAAGTGATGCGGTTCGAGCACGAAGCCGCGGATGCGACCCAGGAAGGGCGAGAGGTAGAGGACGGGCACAGCGGTGGCCCAGCACACCCAGCCCCATGATGAAGAAGCCCGTCATCGCAAGCGTCAGCAGCAGGCGCACCTGCACCGCGTCAGGTCCCACCGCGTGGGTGACCTGAGTGACGAAGAAGACGAACACCAAGTCGAAGAAGAGCTCGGCCGACGTCACACGGCCCTGGGTTCTCTCTGAAATCCACAGCCGTCTGGGAACGAGAGAGATCCCGGTCCGTTCGGTTCTTCTCACGAGCGGTTCGCTTTCCCCCATCGGTACGAGCGGACAGCCGTCCGCCGGGGCACCCGGTGGCGGATCCTGTGATCGAAGGGGCGGCAGAAACGCCGCAGCGCGCCTGACCCTGC
Source organism: Streptomyces sp. KR55 (assembly GCF_052245645.1). Taxonomy (NCBI): domain Bacteria; kingdom Bacillati; phylum Actinomycetota; class Actinomycetes; order Kitasatosporales; family Streptomycetaceae; genus Streptomyces; species Streptomyces sp. KR55. Next base: position 8,891 of record NZ_JBQQCE010000190.1, read on the forward strand.
TCGCCGTGGCTGAGGGCAAAGGTCTCCTGGCAGTCGGCGGCATCCAGATTAACTGATCGTTTCTTCGTGAGATCGGCGTGCCGACCGGGTGCGAGCCAGGGGGGACCCCGCCCGTCCACGAACTGCGCGCCGCGGCCTCAAAAGGCGGACCGGCGATCCGGCAGCACGGGGCGTCTGAGCCATCGTCCCAGCCCTGCTCCCGGCCGAGTCGGCAGCCGGGCGCGTTTGTCGACGGGCGTCGGATCGCCCGACATGACCCTGAAGCGGTCACCTCATCCCTTCCGGTAACCGCGTGCCGCTTGTGCCAATCGATACCTATGCGGGGGTCAAGTCTGCCTGCCCCGCCATGGGCACCATACCTATGGGAACCGCTGACAGCCCGTTCCGGCATGGTCGGATGACGGATTACCCCCACGCCCGGCATGGCCAAGCATGGATGTCGAAAGGGAACGCCGACCGGTTAGCAGAAATTCACGGCAAGCGCCTGAATGGCGAAAGTGGTCGGCAATGAAGACACCATGTAAGGAGCTGGTCGCAGTGCCTGACATTTCGACCGAAGAGGCCCAGCGGGTTCTCTCGGCCGGTGTGCGAAGGGCAGCGGAAATGGCGCTGCCCGTGAACATCGCGGTGTTCGATACCGGTGCGAACCTCAAGACCTTCGTTCGTATGGACGGTGCCCTGCTGGGTTCGGCCGACATCGCGATGGGGAAGGCGCGCACGTCGGCGCTGTTCCAGCTGGACTCCGAAGCGCTCTTCGAATACTGCAAGCCGGGCGGTACGTCGTTCGGCCTGGAGAACAGCAACGGCGGACTGGTGGTCTTCGCCGGCGGCAAGCCGATTCGCAACGCCGAGGGCGTGGTCGTCGGGGCCGTGGGTGTGTCCGGGGGGTCGGTCGCCCAGGATGCCGAGATCGCCCAGGCGGCGGCTGCCGCGCTCGCTGCCGCGTCGGCCTGAGTTTCCGTCCCGGCCTGAGCTTCCGCCCGGCTGGGGTGTGCCATGAACCGGTCCTGTAGATCGGTTTCTAAAAAATCACCACATACAAAAAACCAAGTAAAGGAATGTGCATCATCATGAGCGGTAAGCGGATTCTGGTCACGGGTGCCGGATCGGGTTTCGGTGAGGGCGCGGCCATCGGTCTGGCGAAGGAGGGTCACGACGTCATCGCCACGGCCCAGATCTACCCCCAGGTCGCGGCGCTCCGGCTGAAGGCGCGCGAACTCGGCCTGGACAACCTGCGGGTCGAGAAGCTGGACATCCTGGACCCGTACGACGTCGAGGCCGCGCTGAAGTGGGACATCGACGTCCTGTTCAGCAACGCCGGCATCGGTGAGGCCGGCCCGGTCAGCGAGATCCCCGTCGGGCTGCTGCGCAAGAACTTCGAGACGAACGTGTTCGCCCCGCTCGCACTCGCTCAGAAGTTCGTCCGCAAGTGGATCGACCAGGGCCGGCCGGGCAAGGTGGTTTTCACCTCCTCGATGGGCGGTCTGTTCACCCCGACGGGCTTCGGTCCCTACGTGTCGACCAAGCACGCGCTCGAGGCCCTCGCGGAGGCGCTCCGGGACGAGCTGCGTCCGTACAACATCAAGGTGCAGACGGTCAACCCGGGCGCCTACCTGACCGGCTTCAACGAGACCATGGCCGAGACGGCCTTCAGGTGGCTCGACGACGAGAAGAACTTCAACAAGCGTGCCGACGTGCAGGCCGGGTTCGACTCTCTTCTCGGCACTGACGAAGGCCGCCTCGACCCCACCGAGATGATCGACGCGATGGTGCGGATCGTGCCCAGCGACACGGGCAAGTTCCGCAACGTGGTGCCGGGCTTCGTCGAGGACATGCTGAAGAAGAGCCAGGCCGAGGCCTGGGACGCGATCATCTAGGTGTTCCGTCCACGGAGATCGCCCTGACGCGGATCTCCTCCGAGGCACCTTGAAACGGCTGAGGGCCTTCTGGCGCGGTGCGGATTGCCACATCCGCAGCGGTGACCGGAAGGCCCTCATGCCGTCCCACCTGATGCCCTGGCAGGGGGCACTTCCCACACCGGATGCCCGGATGGTGCATCCCGCCGCTGTCGACGCCGCGCCGGGTGCGCCTCCTGGGCTGTTGAACGGAGAGAGTGTGACAACCATAGGCTCGACCGTGACGAAAAGGCGGAGCGAGGACGACGTTCCGTTGATCACCGCGTCACCGGCCTTGGCCGGCGCCCTTCAGCAGGTGCTCGTCGATCTGATCGAGCTGCACCTGCAGGGCAAGCAGGCACACTGGAATGTCGTAGGTCGCAACTTCCGTGACCTGCATCTGCAACTCGACGACATCGTCGACACGGCCAGGGAGGCGGCCGATACGGTTGCCGAGCGCATACGCGCACTCGGCGCCGCCGTGGACGGACGTTCCGACATGGTCGCCGCGACCACGACGCTTCCCGCCTTTCCCGGCGGAGAGCAGGACACGGCAACCGTGGCCTCCCTGCTCGACACCCGCCTCCGTGCTACAGCGGCGGCGCTCAGGCAGGCACGTGACGAGGTGGACGCGGAAGATCCGCCGACCGCCGACCTCCTCACGCGATCATCGACGACCTGGAAAAGCACGCCTGGATGATGCGGGCGGAGAACCGTTAAGGACGGCCTAGGAGAACACCCCATCCGACTTCATGCCGGCCCGGCGCAACCGGTGGTGCCTGCCAATCCACCCCGTTCGGCCTGCGGAAACGCGGTAAGCCACTGATACCGCTCCTGAAACGGGCGCTGAAGCTGCCGGTTGCCTGTATCGGGGCCATGGGTTCCCGGCGCACCCACGAGGATCGCACGCGGCGCCTGCGCGAAGCAGGTGTGACAGATCAGGAACTGGCACGACTGCGTTCACCGATAGGCCTTGACCTTGGCGCGCGCACCCCTGAGGAGACGGCCCTGTCGATCGTGGCCGAGCTCGTCGCCGATCGCCACGGCGGCTCGGGCCTGTCCCTGACAAGGACGCGCGGACCTATTCATCGTGACATCGCGGCTGTCTCCTGCGGCGTCATGTGACAGATCCAGTGGGTCGCATTGGGAAACGGACCGACTTGTTGGGCTTTACACATCTGGTCAGATGACCGATGTCCCAAGGACTGGTCCGCGCCATGGTTGTGGCAGTGCCACCGCATTCAGGAAAAATAGGGAGGGGCCATGCCCGACAAACAACCGGAGAGCACGGCCGGCCGACCGGCTCTCGATCACATCAGCTCGCTGCCGATGCGTGTCCATCGGATCCTGTGGCCGTCGATGCGTCTCCCGATGCGGGCCGCTTTCCATTACGACCCGGGCGATCCACTGACGGTGGATGTCTGTCTACGTCCTCCCCACGGCCCTACCGTGACCTGGGTCATCTCGCGTGATCTGCTCTTCGAGGGCACACAGGGGCACACCGGCATGGGCGACGTAAGACTGTGGCCCTCACCGGCTCACCCCCGGCCCGTGATGTACATGCAGCTTGAATCGCGCGGCATGACGGCACTGTTCGAGGTGAGCCTGTCCACGCTGGAGGCCTGGCTGCTGAGCACCTACGACCTTGTGCCACCCGGTACGGAACTGGACGGGTTCGACTGGGACCTGTTCGTGGAGCGTCTGCTCGGCGATGCCTGAGCACCCCCTTGGACGAGCGTTGCCGACCCCTCCCAGGACGAGGAGCACCTTTCGGATGTGGAGTTCGACATGACGACATTGACCGCCGCGGCGTCGGGATCGTTCACGATCGGCGCCGACCTGACGGTGAACCGCCTGGGATTCGGTTCGATGCGGCTCACCGGCAAGGGGGTGTGGGGCGACCCGAAGGACCCGGACGAGGCGGTGCGTGTGCTGCGCCGCCTCGCTGAGCTGGGCGTGAACTTCATCGACACGGCCGACAGCTATGGACCGTTCGTGGCCGAGTAGCTCATCAAGAAGGCGCTGCACCCGTACAGGGACGACCTTGTCATCGCCACGAAGGCGGGACTGAGCCGGCAGGGACCGGACCTCTGGACCCCGCTCGGCCGCCCCGAGTACCTGCGTCAGCAGGCCGAGCTCAGCCTGCGGCACTTGGGGGTCGAGCGCATCGATTCTTCCAGCTGCACCGCATCGACCCCACCGTGCCGCTCGAGGACCAGGTGGGCGAGCTGAAGAAGCTGCAGGACGAGGGCAAGATTCGCCATATCGGACTGTCCGAGGTCAGCATCGCCGACCTCCAGGCGGCGCAGAAGGTCGCGCCGATCACGACCGTGCAGAACACGTACAACGTGGCCAACTGCTCGGCGGAGGAACTGCTCGACCATTCGACGGCCAACGGCATCGGTTTCATCCCGTGGTACCCGCTCGCGACCGGCGCCCTCGCGGCGCGCGGCGGCCCCCTCGCGAAGATCGCCGAGCGCACCGGACACACCCCCGGCCGGCTCGCCCTCGCCTGGCTGTTGAAGCGCTCGCCCGTCATGCTGCCGATCCCCGGCACCTCATCGGTCGCGCACCTGGAGGACAACATCGCGGCCGCGACCGTCCAGCTGTCCGATGAGGACTTCGAGGCGCTCGCCGCCGCGAACTGAAGCTCACCTGCCACTACCGCCAACGGAGAGAAGATGCCCGGCGCGTTCCTCATCACCGGCGTGAGCAGCGGCCTCGGCCGTGCCTTCGCCACCGCCGCCCTCGAGGCCGGTCACACCGTCGTCGGCACGGTTCGTACCCCGGACCACGCCGCCGCCTTCGAGCAGCTCGCCCCGGGACGCGCCCATGCCCGCGTGCTCGACGTCACCGACACCGATGCCATCGCGCCGACCGTCGCGGCGATCGAGGAAGAGGTAGGTCGCATCGACGTGCTCGTCAACAACGCCGGCTACGGGGTCGAGGGCACTTTCGAAGAGACCTCCCTCGACACCTTCCGCCGCCAGTTCGACGTCAACGTCTTCGGCGTCGTCGCGGTCACCCAAGCCGTCCTGCCCCGGATGCGCGAGCGCCGTGCCGGTCACATCCTGTTCGTGACCTCCATGGGCGGTCTGCGCGCCTTCCCCGGCCTGGCCGCCTATCACGGCTCCAAGTTCGCCGTCGAGGGCATCGCCGCCACGCTCGCCCAGGAAGTTGCCCCGCTCGGCATTCATGTCACCGCCATCGAGCCCGGCTCCTTCCGCACCGACTGGGCCGGCCGCTCCATGCACCGCGTCGAGAGCACCATCGCCGACTACGACAAGATCTTCGCCGCGACCCGCGAACGCCGCCTCGCCATGAGCGGCCACCAGCTCGGCAACCCCGCCCAAGCCGGCCGCGCCCTGCTCGCCGTCGTCGAGGCCGAGAACCCGCCGACCCACCTCATCCTCGGCAGCGACGCGCTCCGGCTCGTCGCCGACGCCCGCTCCGCCTTCGACGCCGAGACAGCCGCGTGGAGCGAGCTGTCGAAGTCCACCGACTACCCCGACGGCGAACAGATCGCATGAGAGAACCGACAACGACCGGAGATTCGATTGAGAACACATGACATGACTGTGGTGCTCACCGGCGCGACCAGCGGCATCGGGCAAGCCGCCGCCCGTCTGCTGGCGCCGCAGGTGACCCGATTGATCCTCCATGGCCCGCAAAGGCCACAAGAAGTCACTGGGCAGCTGGAGGAGCTCCGCGCTGCCGGCCCAGGAGAGGTGCATTACGTACACGCTGACTTCGACAGCCTGGCCATGGTGCGCGCACTCGCCTCCGAGATCTCGAAGATCACGGATCGGGTCGATGTGCTCATCAACAACGCCGGCCGCCCGGGAGCACCGCGACGCCGGCTCAGCCACGACGGCAATGAAGCGACTCTCCAGACGAACTACCTGGCGGCCGTGCTGCTCACCGAACGTCTCACCCCGTTGCTCGTTGCATCCGGCGGCCGAGTAGTACATGTCGCTTCGGCGACCCATGTACTGTCCGCTTCGCTCGACCCGGACGACCTCAATCTCGAGCGCTCCCACTACAGCGCAACGACTGCGTACGCGCGCTCGAAGCTGGCCTTGGTGGCGCACGCTCGGTGGCTGGTTGAACAAGCGGCCCCGCCGCAGCCGGACACTGTAAGTCTCCACCCGGGAGTCATCAGCACCGAGCTCTTGCACGCCATGTTCGATATCGGCGGTGACTCGGTCGTGCACGGAGCGCACAACGTAGTGAATGCCGCCCTGTCCACCGGTAGGTGGGCCGGCCAGTACCTGGACGAGAGACGACCGGTCCAGCCGAACCCCATTACCCTCGACGCCGATTTCCGGCACCGGCTCGCACATCGCACCTTCGAACTCTTGCACCGCTCCGGCAAAGCACCTGAAAAGGCTGAAGCCCTCCCCTGAGGATGGAGGACATGCCATGTTTGTCATTACGAGCCCATTGCCGGAAGCCGACCGCGAGGTCATCGCCGAGGCCTTGCAGGGCGCCCTGGTGGACCTGCTGGATCCGTCGCTGACGGGCAAGCAGGTGCACTGGAGCCTGTACGGGCGACGCTTTCGCTCCATTCATTTCCAGCTCGACGAGGTCGTGACGGGCGCCCGGGAGTTCTCCGACGCTGTCGCCGAGAGGGCCGCTGCGCTCGGCATCACGCCCGACGGCCGGGCGGCAACCATCGCTGCCGACAGCAACGTGCCCGTTTACCCCGCTGGTTGGGTACAGGACAGCGACGCAGTGACCGCAGTCGTGGAGTCCTTGGCCTCGGTCATTGCCCGGATGCGGGAGCGGGTGACGAACACGCGAACTCGCCGACGTCCCCGCCGCGGGCCTCGTGCGGACCGCGGCGCTGGACCTGGCAGACCTGGCGTCGGCGGACGCGTTCGCGCGGGCCTGGCGCGGGCCGCTCGACATCCTCGTGGCCAACGCGGGGATCATGGCGCTTCCGGAGCGGACCGTCACAGACGCGGGCTGGGAGATGCAGCTCGCCACCAACTTCCTCGGGCACTTCGCCCTGGCCGGCGCGCTGCACACTGCGCTGGGTGACGCGGGCTTCGCCCGCATCGTGGTCGTCAGCTCCGGCGCCCACCGCTGGGCGTCCTTCGACTTCGACGACCCGCACTTCGAGCGGCGTCCCTATGACCGGTGGGTGGCCTACGGGCAGTCCAAGACCGCCGACGTCCTGTTCGCCGTGGGCGCCCCTCGCTGGGCGGTCGACGGCATCATCGCCAATGCGCTCGATCCAGGGTTCATCCTCACCAACCTCCAGCGCAATCTCGACGACGACACCATGCGTGCGTTCGGCGTGATGGACGAGGACGGGAACCTCACCCCACCGCCGCACTACAAGACTCCTGCGCAGGGTGCCGCGACGTCCGTGCTGCTCGCCGCATCGCCGCTGCTCGATGCCGTGACCGGCCGCTACTTCGAGGACAACCAGGAGGCGCAGGTCGCACCGGCCGACGCGCAAGGAGGCGGCGTCGCTGCCCACGCCCTGGACCTCGGAGCGGCGGACAGACTCTGGGAGTATGCGGGAGACACCGTCCGAGCCTGGTCGAAGGCACAGTAGGCACCTCCGAACCTGGCTAGCCGGCACTGGCTCCGGGGGAGCGGCGGTACACGCCGTACCAGTAACCCGCTGCCAGCTCGCGCGCGACCGCGGCGTCGTCCCTTTCGCTGCCGGACATCTGCTGGGCGATGACCTGACTGCCTCCCTGGACGATGATCCTCGCGGCGAGCTCCGGGTCGATGTCCTCAGGTGTCCGTCCGGCCCGCTGCTCCTCCTTCAGCACCGTCACTGTGTTGTCGATGAAACGGTCCTGATCCGCAGTCCATGCTTCCCGGACCGCCAGGTCGTACGTGGCGACTTCGTTGATCGCGGAAAGCAGAGCCGCGTGCTCGCGGTAATGCCGCAGGATGAGCTCGTAGGCCCGGGCCAGGCCGTCGAGCCCGCCCTCGGGGTCGCAGGGCCGCCAGGCCTCCGCTATCGCGAAGCTCTCCGTTTTGAGGGAGCCGCTCAGCCGCAGCAGCACATCCACCTTGTCGCGGAAGTACAAGTAGAAGGTGGAACGCGAGATGCCCGCGGCGTGGGCGATCTGCTCCACGCTCAGCTCGGTGTAGCTCACACCATCGCGCAGCAGCTCCTCGATCACGGACAGGATCCGCTTTTCGAGGGCGGACCGTCGGTCGGCCGCGCTGGAGCGTCGTCGAGTGGTGGAAGCCATAGGGGCATTTTAAGGAATCAGCAAAACACCGAAGGGCTCGGATCCGCGCGCGGTACCGGTCCGGCAGGACTCAGAGGTCGTTTTCTCCCGATGTTTCATCCCGGAATTGGTGTTTGATCCCGTGGTGTCGGGTCGCGCCAGGAGATGGTGGCTTCGCCGGTGAGGCGGCGGGCCATCAGGTCGGTCATGGCGAGGTGGA
>NZ_JBQQCE010000191.1:0-17123 GCF_052245645.1 Streptomyces sp. KR55
GCGTTCGGCCCAACCGTCGACGGTGTAGTCGACGACGGTGTCCGCACCGAGACCGCTCACCAGGCGCGTCTTCTCCTCGCCGCCGGCGGCTCCGACGACCTTGGCGCCCGCCCGGAGCGCGGCTTGGACGAACAGTGCGCCCATGCCTCCGGCGGCCGACATCACGAGCACGGTGTCGTCCGGCGTGAGTGCGGCGACCCGCAGGATGCCGAGCGCCGAGGCGCCGGTCGTGAGCATCGCGACGGCCGCCGCGTCGTCCAGGCCGTCGGGCACTGGGTGAGCAGCTCCGGCATCCGCGACCGCGAGCTCGGCGTATCCGCCTCCCCCTTCCAGGGAGGCGACGACGCGGCGCCCCACCCAGGCCTCGTCCACGCCCGCGCCGACGGCGATCACGTCACCGGCGACCTCGGAACCGGGGACGTGGGGCAGTGCAGGGGGCTGATGCCACCCGACGGGCTCACCTCGGAAGAGGGCGCTGTCGGCGACCTGGACGCCGGCAGCGTGGACCTCGATCAGGAGTTGACCGGGACCAGGCGCAGGGTCGGCCGACTCTTCGAAGGTCAGGTTGTCCACAGGGCCGTAGGCGAGCAGTCGTATCGCATGCAACTTGAGGTCCCCCTCTGGTTGTTCGAATCCCCTGCAGTCTCATTCGTCAACCGCGCTTGAGGTCGAGATCGCTTGGTGATCACAACAGACCGCCGACGTTCAGGCTGTCGGTGAGGTGGCCGTGAGAACCCTTGCCGAGTCCGCCATCAACCGAGACGGCATCTTCCTTCCTCTGACAGCCCCGGCCGACGTGATCCGGCGCCGGCTGCTGAACCGCGACACCCAGGCGCCGCCACTGGCGGACATCAGCGCCCTCCTGGCCGCGTACCGCGCAGTCTTCGCCACCCTGGCCGCTTCCGTGCCGTACACATCTTGGACACGACCTGCGAAGCGGCTCCCCCGACCGAATGACGACCTCCAAAGTCCCAGTGGACGCAGCGTGTTCTCAGTGGGCTCCGGCGCCGGCCGCCCCACCGCCCGCCGGAGGAACCGTGGATATTCGCTCTGCTGAAACTGGCGATGGCGCTCCACGATGTCCCTGAGACGTGCGCGGCTCAGGGACACACGGGCGAGGCGGGGCGTGCCCCGGTCGGCCCGCGCGATGAACACGAAGGTCTCCGCCGTGGCGACGAAGAACTCGAACAGGGCAACATGCCTCGGCTTCTCAGATGCATCGGTTCGCGGACCCAGCATGGGCGTGCCGCTCCTGCGCCGGGCGGTGCGGCGGTGCTGTGTTTCGGCGGCAAGGCGCTTGGCCTTGCGTCGGATTCGTTCGCCGAAGGCCTTCAGGTCGGCGGCCGCCAGCGGCAGCTGCGGCCTCCGTCCAAGTGGTGGAAGGGCATGTGATCTTGCCTATCCGTCAGCCCAGGAATAGGCTCCCAGTTAGTCATTATTGTGACTATCACAAGGTTGACTAATGTGGGACTGGGCGGAAGACCGCCCCTTCACCCGGGCGGACGACCGCCCCAGACAGGAGAAGCATCATGAGCGAGCACACCTCCCGAACCGGCCGCTTCCACGAGCCGCTGACCCGCGACAACACCGCCCTGCTGCTCGTCGACCACCAGATCGGTCTGTTCACCGGCGTGCGTGACATCGACGTCGCCACGCTCAAGCACAATGTGGCGGCTCTGGCGAAGGCGGCTCAGGTGCTCGACATCCCCACTGTGGTGACCACCACCATGGCGGACGGGATGTGGGGCCCGCTCGTACCGGAGCTGGCCGAGGTCCTTCCCGCGGGTCTCGAGGTGATCGACCGCAGCACCGTCAACGCCTGGGACGAGCCTCGGGTCCGTCGGGCCGTGGAGGTCACCGGCCGCAAGAAGCTGATCATCGCGGGTATCTCCATCGAGGTGTGCGTCGCCTTCCCGGCGATCTCCGCGACGGCCGCCGGCTATGACGCGTACGCGGCCATCGACGCCTCGGGCACGTTCAGCGAGACCAAGCGCACGGCGGGTCTGCTGCGGATGCAGCAGGCGGGTGTCGTCGTCACCGACTACGCCACCACGATGGTCGAGATCCTCGCCGACAATGCGGACCCGAAGGCCTACGAGGTCTACGGGGCGGTGGACATGCCATTCGCCACCCTCGTCGGGCAGCTGTCCGCCGCTTACTCCAAGACCGGCTGACCCGTCCAGCCGCCGAGCCGCTCCCGCGGGGCACCACCCCGTTGACCGCCCCGCGGGAGCCCCCGGGTGCCGGGCTCTGTCCCCCGCAGGGCCCGGCACCGCCGTCGGCCGGCAGCTGATCCGGCCACTGCCCTACCCCCACCCACCGGCCTTCACGACGCCCTCGAACAGGAGCAGCAACAGTCATGACCTTGTGGAATGTCACCGCCCCGACCGTGCGCACCGTGGGCGACGAGGAAGTGCACGGCACCCAGACATGGGTGGTCCAGGCGCGGTGCAGTGCCGAGGCGGTACGGCAAGTGATCGCCCGCGCTGCCAGTGAGGACGCCGTCCGGCACCGCCGGGGTGCCGCCATCGATCTCACCGCGCTCACCGCCACCCGCTGGACGAGTCCGCACGGGCTGCTGGGACCCACGGTTCCCTGCCCACTGCACCCGCGGGCCGGACACGGCCGGCCGGAGCAGGGTGCGGACACTTCCTCGTCCGCACCCCGTCCGGTCGGGTACGGGACTACCGCTGCCTGACCGCCTCGATCTCGAGTGCGATCTCGACGCCGTCCCCGATCAACGCGCGCCCGCCGGGCAGGGGCACATTGCCCGTCACGCCGAAGTCGGAGCGGCTGATCCGGGTGGACGCCCGGAATCCGGCTCGCGTGCCGCCCCACGGGTCCTCGGCGACGCCGAGGAGCACCAGGTCGAGGGTGACCGGACGGCTCTCACCCCTGATGGTCATGAATCCCTCGACGCTGTATCCACCGTTGTCCTGTACTCGTACTGTGGCGGACTCGAAGTGTGCCGTCGGGTGGGTGTCGGTGTCGAAGTAGTCGGCGCTGCGCAGGTGCTTGTCCCGGTCGGCGTTGCGTGTGTCGACCGACGCGGTGTCGATCTCCGCGCGGACGCTGGACCGTGTCGGGTCGTCCCCGACCGTGATGGTCCCGCCGAAGGGGTCGAAGCTGCCGCGCACGCGGGCCATGGGGTGGCGCGCGGTGAAGCTCGCTTCGGAATGGGCGGGGTTATCCGCCAGACGCCGGTGAGCTGGTCGGTCTCGGCGGGCGGCGCTGTGTTCATGGTGCTCTCTTGGGTGTGTAGGCGCAGGTGAACCGCCCACTCAGTTTATGGTCATAATATTGACGGTCAAGATTAATTACTAATAGGCTGGGGGCCGCCGCAGGAGCGCCGAAGGAGTTGTCATGCCGAAGCTGATCCGAGCCGCCGTCGTACCGGAGCCGGGCGCCGACTTCGAGACCATGGACGTGCTGCTCGACGACCCCCGCGCCGGTGAGGTGCTGGTACGCGTCGAGGCGGTCGGCATCTGCCATGCCGACATCGCCGCCCGGGAGGGGAAGACCCCCTTCCCGCATCCGGCCGTACTGGGGCATGAGGGTGCCGGAGTGGTGGAGACGGTCGGAGCGGGCGTCACCTCGCTGCGCCCCGGTGACAGGGTGGTGCTCACCTTCGCCTCCTGCGGTGCCTGTGCGAGCTGCCGCTCCGGTCTGCCCAGCCAGTGCATGGACTTCCTGTCGCTCAACTTCGCCGCCGGCGCGCGCCCGGACGGCAGCCCGACGCTGTGGCACGGTGACACACCGCTGCACGGGCACTTCTTCGGGCAGTCGTCCTTCGCCACCCATGCGCTGGTCACCGAGCGGAACGCCGTGAAGCTCCCCGACGACGCGCCGCCGGCCACGCTCGCACCCCTCGGCTGCGGCATCCAGACCGGCGCCGGCGCGGTGCTGAACGTGCTGCGGCCGACGCCCGGCGGTTCGGTCGCGGTGTTCGGAGCCGGTGCAGTAGGGCTCGCAGCCGTCATGGCGGCCCGGCTCACCCAGGCCGCGCAGGTCATCGCCGTCGACGTGAACCCCGGCCGGCTGGCCCTGGCCACCGAACTGGGTGCCACCGACACCATCGACGCCCGCACCACCGACCCGGTGGCGGCCATCCGGAAGCTCACCGGCGGTGGAGCCGGTCATGTGCTCGAGAGCAGTGGCAATGTGCTGGTGTTCCGTCAGGCCGTCGACGCCGCGGCCATCGGCGGCGTCATCGGCATCGTGGGCGCGCCCTTCGGACGCGAGGCGGCGGTCGATGTTGCGGACATCGTCAACGCAAGCAAGCGGATCGTGGGAATCGTCGAAGGCGGAGGTGTGCCCCACGTGTTCATCCCGGCCCTGGCCGCACTGCACGCAGCCGGCCGCCTTCCCGTCGAGCGCCTGGTCACCACGTTCCCCTTCGACCGGATCAACGACGCCGCCCGGGCCGCGGCCTCGGGCGAGGCCGTCAAGCCCGTCCTGCTTCTGTGACGTACCGGCTTACCGCGCCGGCACCGTACGACTCTTGAGGATCATCATGACTACCGTAGAACTGACCCGCTTCCGGGTCCCCGCCGAGCGGGCCCAGGAACTTCTCGACGCGCGGCCGGGGATGCTCGAGGCGTTCCGCGCGGACCGGCACGGATTCCTCGGCGCCCAGTTGGTCCGCGTCGACGACGAGCAGTGGCTGGACATCGTGTGGTGGGACGCAGCCGACGACCTGGACGCGTCCAAGGCCAAGGGCGGTAACCTCCCCGCCATCCAGGCGTTCTTCGCGCCGATCAGCGAGCTGCTCAGCTCCGAGCGGGGCACCCTCTCCGACGCGACTGCCCAGCCGTGGTGACCGCCGGGTACGGGCCCGCGCCGTCCCAGGCGGGCGATCTGTATCTTCCACCGGGTGACGGCATCCACCCGGTCGTCGTGCTCATCCACGGCGGGTTCTGGACGGCGATGCTCGACCGCAGCCAACTCGCACCGCTGGCACAGGACTTGGTGACCCGCGGCTACGCTGTCTGGAACATCGACTACCGCGGTCTGGGGGAGGACGGCGGCGGTTGGCCCGGAACGCTGGAGGACGCCGCCGCTGCCGTCGACACTCTGGCCGGTCTCGCAGCGGGGGACCTGCCCGGCGGGCAGACCGCGGCCGATTCCGCCCGGGGCAGGCTGGACCTGGACCGCGCCGTGGCGATCGGGCACTCCGCGGGAGGCCAGCTCGCCCTGTGGCTTGCGTCCCGGCCCGGGCTGCCCGCTGGGGCGCCGGGCAGCGGCAGCCCGGGCGTACCGCTCGCCGCCGCCGTATCACTGGCCGGCGTGCTGGACCTGCGCGCCGCGGACGCCGACGAGTTGGGGGCCCGCTTCGGCGACCCGACCGTACCGCCGCCGGCGAAGGCTCCCGCCCCGGCCCGGCCGGAACTCGCCCCCGCCATCGCGGGCCTGACACCCCACGGGACGACCGCCGCACTGCTCGGTGGCCGCGCCGACGCCATACCCGACCGCTACGCGCTGGCCTCACCACTCGAACGCCTGCCACTCGGTGTGCCCCAGCTCGTCGTCCACGGGGACGCCGATACAGGGGTTCCCCCCACCCAGAGCCGGACGTACGTCACCGCCGCCCGGGAACGAGGAGAACAGGTGGAGTACGTGGAGATCCCGGGCGCGGACCACTTCGACGTCATCGACCCGGACCACCCGTCCTGGCAGGCAGTGGTGCGGCGACTGCCGGACCTGCTCAAGACCGCGGGAGACTGAGCATGCGCGCAGCGTGGTACGAGTCGACGGGCCCCGCGTCCGCGGTGCTGCGGGCCGGCGAGACGGAGGATCCGCAGCCCGGCCCCGGAGAGGTGCGGATCCGTGTGCACGCCTCGGGCATCAACCACGGGGACGTGATCAAGAGGCAGGACTGGATCGGCTACGGCATGGCCTGGCCCCGGGTGATCCCGCACTCGGACGGCGCCGGCGTCATCGACGCCGTGGGCGAGGGCGTTCCCGCCGCCCGGGTGGGGGAGCGCGTGTGGTGCTACGACGCACAGTCGTACCGGCCCTTCGGTACGGCCGCCGGCTATGTGACCGTGCCCGCCGAGAAGGCGGTGCACCTCCCCGACGGCGTCTCCTTCGAGCAGGGCGCCTGTCTCGGGATCTCCGGGATCACCGCGCACCGCGCCCTGTTCATGGACGGTCCGCTGCGGGACGCCTGGGTGCTCGTCACCGGTGCCACCGGTGCGGTCGGCCGCTCAGCGGTTGCCCTCGCCCGGCGCGGCGGGGCGCGGGTGATCGCCACCGTCCGCCGGCCGGGCCCGGTACCCGGCGCAGACCATGTGCTCCTGGCGGACGGCACGCTGCCTGCCCGGGTGAAGGAGTTGACCGCAGGGCGGGGGGTCGACCGGGTGCTCGAGGTGGCCTTCGGGGCCAACGCGGACACCGATCTGGAGCTCCTCGCCGTGGGAGGGGTGATCGCCGCCTACGCCACCGACGAGGCACGCCCGGCCATCCCCTTCTGGCAGCTGGGCTTCTCCAACGTCACCGTGCACTTCCTGGGAAGCGACGACTTCCCCGCCGCGGCCAAGCAAGTGGCGGCCGAGGAACTGAGCGCCGCGGCCGCCGCGAAGGCATTGGTCCACCCCATCGCTCACCGCTACCCGCTGGAGGACATCGCCGCCGCTCATGAAGCAGTTGAAAGCGGTAGCGCCGGAGGGCGCATCGTGGTCGTTCCCGGCCTGTGACGACGCAGACCGTCCGCCTGAGCGAATGGGGTATAGTAAGAATCGTGACTATCACCGATGCTGACCACTGGCTGGATGCTGCGGCAGACCGTGCCGGAGGACTGGCGCCGAGGGCTCGCGGTGCTGGCGCACCCGGACGACTTGGAGTTCGGGGCCTCACCGGCGATCGCCCGGTGGACGCCCAGGGCAAGACCGTGGCCGACCTGCTGGTCACCCGTGGCGAGGCCGGCCACCGCGCCGTGGGCCCCGCGCCGATCGACGCGGCGAACCGGTGGGTGTGCCCCGAACTGCTCGACGAAGGACTCCGGTCGAGGTCCGGAGTCCGCTACGCCATGTTCAGCTCGTCACCGGAGGCCGAGTACTTCACCGACGACACGGCGCACCTCGACCGGGGAGTGAAATCCTTGGCTGCACACGAGGCGTACCTCGGCAACCTCTCGGGAGGATTCGAGCCGGAGCGGTTCCTGCGCCGTCAGGCCGTCGATGTCGGGCGCCGTGCGGGAGTGCTGCCGGTGGTCGCCTGCGAAGTGGTCCCGCTGTGAGCCGGGGTCAGCGACCGGTGCCCTTGCGCGGCTCCCGTCTGCTGGCCGCGGCCTCGTCGAACTGCGCGAGCTGCTGGCCGGTGATCTCCCGGAAGGCGTCCTTGAAGGCCGCGTACTGCCGCTCGCCGATCGACTCCGCGTGCCGCTGCTCGATGGCGGTCATGATCGCGTCCGACTTCTTCATCTGGTCCCGCCCCCGGCGAGTGGGGACGATCAACTTGGCCCGCCGGTCCCGGGGGTCGGGCCGACGCTCCACGTACTCCAGGGCTTCCAGCTCGTCGATCAGGTTGCCGATGACCTGCTTATGAGTGCCCGACTGCCGCGACAGCTCCGTCGCCCGGCTGCCCTCCTCGTCGAGAAAGCCCATCACGGCGCCGTGCTGCGGACGCAGGTCGGGATGCCCCTGCTCGGCCAGCGTGTCGAAGAGCTCCTTCTGGACCGAGAAGAGCAGTCGCGTGGACAGAATCCCGAGATCCGGATCCTTGAGCTTCCGTTCGCTGCGCCGCACTATGACACCTTCCTCGTCACCGTTATTGACTGTCACCATCAGTAATAATAATGGTCACGGAGGGCGTGGTCAGGACTGCCGCCGCAGGCCCGGCGTGGATCCGTCCGTTCTCTTCTCTGCGCGGCACCCACGTTGGCCCACCGCATGCCCCGCTGACTCCGGCCGGCGGGCTGTGTCCGGCCCAGTGTGTCGTCGAAGACGGCCGGCGGAGGGGTAGGAGTCCTCCTCGTCCTTTCGGCCGCCGCCCGGCTGCCGGAGGCCCCTGCCCGGATCGACGCCGCCGCCCGGTCGGCTTGCCGGGGCCGCGGTTTGCCGAAGAAGGCCTACCCCTCGTCCGGGAGCGCCCGTAAGCGGGGTGCTCGTCGGCGGGCTTCGCGCTGACCGGCTCCCGATTCCTCCGGCGCTGGACGCCGCACCTCGGGCTGGAATACGATCAACTTAGTCATGATTATGACTATCAAGAATCTGACTAAGATCGGATCGTGAAGGAGTCGACATGAGTGCCATCCGGAGGGCGGCCGCACCCGTCGTCGGTGTGCTGGTGGGTGCTGTGGCAGCCACGAGCCTGCTGCTGGGCGGGAATGCCACCGCCACGGAGAGCAACGTTGCTGGTGACCGGTTCGCCATCCGCGAGGTGATAGACCGTCACCAGATGTACATCGATCTGCGGGACGCCGACAGCTACGCCAACCTGTATGCCAAGGACGGTCACTACCGGAGCCCCTTCGGCTCCGCCGACGGCCGCAGCGAGATCAAGGCCATGTTCATCGACCTGGCCGAGAAGGGCTTTACCAAGGGCAAGCGGCACATGACCGGCCCCGCCATGATCGAGGTCAACGGCGCGACCGCCACCGCCCGTTCCTGGTACTGGGTCGCAGAGACCGAGGCGGAGCACGCCGTCTACGCCACCGGCACCTACACCGACAAGCTCCGCAAGGTGAACGGCAAGTGGGAGATCGTCCAGCGCGTACAGGCGCTGGACGAGCTTGCGCCCAACAGCCAGTAACTCCGCCGATCGGAGCGCTCTGCCAGTCGTTTGCTCCGCTCGCTCGTCGAGCTGACTGCCGTCACCGTGCCGCGCTCTCGCGGCGCGGTGACGGTCCAGCCGGTCGCCCGTCCCACATCAGAGGTCGTCATGCCCCAGGAAGACCGAACCACCGCCCTTCCCCCCGTCCCGCCCGCGGGCAGTCGCCCGGACACCGCCCCGCCCGCCGGTCGTGTGGTCGCCGCACTCGCCGTTGCGGTGCTGGCCTACGGGCTGTTGCAGACGCTGGTCGCTCCTGCCCTGCCCGCGTTCCGGGACCATTTCGGGGTGAGCGGCGACTGGTCCGCGTGGGTGTTCACCCTCTACCTGCTGTCCGGCGCCGTACTGACGCCGGTGCTCGCCCGTCTCGGCGACCGACGCGGCAAGCGCCGGGTACTGCTCGCCACGCTTGCCGTCTTCGGCGCCGGCACCGTGCTGGCCGCCCTCGCCTGGAACTTCCCCGTCCTGTTGCTGGCACGCGCGGCGCAGGGAGCTGGGGCGGCGGCACTTCCCCTGTCCTTCGCCCTCGTCAGCATGCTGCTTCCCAGACAACGGATCGGCCAAGGCCTCGGCATCGTCTCCGCGATGATCGGAGCGGGCACCGCCCTGGGCTTCGTCATCGGCGGCCTCCTGGTCGACCACGCTTCCTGGAGGTGGATGTTCGCGGTGCTCGCCGGCGTCATCGCGGTCGCCTTCGTGCTGGTGGCCCGATGGATACCGGACGACGCATCGCGCCGGGACGAACCTCAGGACGTGCCGGGAACACTCCTGCTCTCCCTCGGTTTGGTGGCCCTGCTGCTCGCCATCACCCAGGGCTCGCACGCAGGGTGGCTTTCCGCCCCGGTGCTCGGCCTCTTCCTCGCCGCGGCCGTCTTCCTGGCCGCCCTGGCCGTGGCCGAACAGCGCACCCGGCACCCGCTGCTCGAACCGAGTGTCCTCCTCCAGCGGTCGATGCTGCTGACTCACTCGGCCGCCGCGCTCTTCTACGCCGCGGCACTGATCTTCTTCCTTCTCGTGCCGACGCTCGCCCAACTGCCCGCCCACGGGCCCGAAGGCGCCACACGGGGATTCGGCTTCAGCATCACCGCCGCGGGCCTGCTGATGCTGCCCTCCGCACTGCTGCAGATCCTTGTGGCGCCGGTCGTGCCCCGCCTGGAGCGAGCCTTCGGTCACCGTGCACCGCTGCTTGGAGGGCTGGTGCTGGTACTGGCGGGAAGCACCGCGCTGGCGCTGTGGCACGCAACACCGGCGCAGATCCTCGCCGATTCCCTACTGCTGGGAGCCGGAGCCGCCGCGAGCTTCGCGGCGCTGCCCTCACTCGTGGCCCGCTTCGCGCCGCACCACGCGATCGCGACCGCCAACGGCCTCAACACCGTCGTCAGGACAGTCGGCGGCGTCATCGGAACCCAGGTCGCGATCGCGATCCTGAGCAGCCACTCGGTCGCCGACTCCGAACTGCCGCGCGAAGGCGCGTTCACCATCGTGTTCGCCCTCGGCGCCGTGTTCGCGGCGATCGGTGTCGCAGTGGTCCTCTTCCTGCCGCGCTCGGCCACCAGGTCGTGAGATTCGGGGCTGCGACGGTCGCGAGTCCCCGGGCACGGCTTCGCGCGGTCATACGCAGGCCCCTGAACGCGCTCACCACTCCCGATCAGCCCTCAATACTCCGGCCACTCCACGGAGTTGTCGCGCTCGCGACCTTCTGCGCCCCGCTTTACAGTGTGTTGCAGAAGGTGAGCGCTGCAGCGGGTACGCCTCAGTGGCCCTGGAAAGGGGAACCAAGGGGGCAGACACGCCCGTCTGCAGTTCCCTTACAGCGCTGTCCGGACCGAGGGGCCGTCGCCCGTGTCCATGTGGCCCGGC
This sequence comes from Streptomyces sp. KR55, assembly GCF_052245645.1. Taxonomy (NCBI): domain Bacteria; kingdom Bacillati; phylum Actinomycetota; class Actinomycetes; order Kitasatosporales; family Streptomycetaceae; genus Streptomyces; species Streptomyces sp. KR55. The sequence goes on from NZ_JBQQCE010000191.1 coordinate 10,630, forward strand.
GGAACCCCGGCCTAGCGTCCGCCGCAGGGGGCTGCCTCCGGGATGCTCGACGACCACCAGCGGTACCGTTCCTAAAGACTGAGCGGGAGTGGATCCTGGTGCCAGGACTCGTGCTCGGCCGAACGCCCCGAACGGTGTTGGGTGTTCTGGTCGCCCGCTTTCGCCCGCGGGTCCGGTGACACGGATCGTGTCCGTGGTCCGGGGATGCGGGGGCGGGTTTCCTCGCGTCCTTGGTCGCCACAACTGGCCTGGACGGTCCGATGCCCCTGTCCATCGCTCTGGTGGGCAGGGGGCGGTGCCGTCCGTCGCCGGATGCGGTGCCCAAGGGCGCGTCGTCCGATCGCCACAGCTGCGGCGTCGTGACGGGTGGTCTTGCGATGCTGCGTGGTGAGGGGCTTCTGCCAGTGCTCGGCGCCCCAGCGTGAGGTGTAGGCGGGATCGACCGCGACGACGGTGATTCCCAGCTCGGCGGCCATGCTCACCAGCCGTGCCCGCAGCCTGGACACGGGCATGCCGGAGATGAGCGTGCGGAACCGCTTGCGCCGACCGTGCTTCTCCCTGGTTTTCTCCGCCTGGAAGTCCAGGTCCTCGATGGCGATCGCGAGGCCGTGCCGGGCGGCCCAGTGCAGGAGACGGATCAGGGCGTGCCGGACCTGGGCGTCCCGGTGGGAGGCCGGCCCGGACAGGTCGTAGCAGAACCGGCGTGGCTCGCCGACCGGGTTGCCGTGCCGGTCCAGGCGCCAGGCGGCGAGGTGGTCGGCGTTGGCGTCGACGCCGACCAGGCCGCCGGTGCGGGCCTGGGTCAGGGGTACGGTCCTCACCGGCGGGATCGTCCAGGACGCGGTGAGGTACCAGCGGTCCCGGCCCACGTCCAGGTGGATGCGGTAGGCGACGGCACGGTTCGCCGACACCCGGTCGGCCCATTCCTCGCCCCGGTGGCGGAAGGCGACGGCGGGGGTGAGGACGTACCGGCCGTACCCGCGGTTGGCCAGGTGGGCGAGCGGGCCGGGAGTTTGATGCTCACCTCCCCGTCCGGGGTGACGCGGATCGTCTCGTTCCCGAACCGCTTGCCGCTCTCGCCGTCGGCCTGGCAGAACCAGCGCGCGGCCTCCCACCGCACACGCCATGCGTCCTCGGTGAGCCGGGCCTGCTCCAGGTGGTGCCGGGTGCCCAGCAGCCGCTTGCCGCCACATGCCACGCGGACGCGTCCGGCCTCGCGGTCGGCCCGTGCGGCGGCCAGCCGGTCCTCCAGCACGTGCAGGCGGCGGGTCTTGGCGAACCACTCCTGCCGGGAGCGGTAGCCGCCCGGCGCCCGCTTCGTCCCCTTCTCGCCCACCGGCAGCGACAGCCGGTGCGCGATGGTGCGCACACCGGCCTCCAGGCCCTGGACGTGAGCGAGCTGCGCACGCCGCGACAGCGCCCACTGGTCATGCGTGGCCCTGGTGATACTGCCCGCCCACCGCGCCGAGGACTGCTCGGTCAGCGCGCGTTTGCGCTGCGCCCACGTGTCCGTGGAGTGCCCCAGCCCATCGGCACAGCGCCGCTTCAGGTCGCGGGAAGCCAGCGACCCGAGATGCGCGCCGACCAGCCTCAGCACCTCCTCGTCCCCAGCGGTCAGGCCCTTGAGCCGGGTGCGGATCGCGACACCGGACGGGCCGAGGACGACGAACGGCGCCGACAGGTCACGCGGCACGCCCACCACCCCCATCCGCACGGCCCGCACACGCCTGTCACCCCACCCAACGACTGCACCCGCGAAAAGGTCACGCATTCGATCCGGGAGCTCCCGTTCCCCTGCGGAAACCGTGCACGCCACAGCCCGGACAGCCAGTCACACACGCCAGAACGCACTTATACGCACTCGGCCAACACCAGCTCACAACCCCCACGCCTCATGCACCGTGATCGGGCTGCGCCTCAGGCTGGTCCGCGGACTGCTTGCTGGAGGGGGCCTTGGATGTCTGGTCGGGTGTGTCGGGGGCGGTGTAGAAGACGGAGGTGCCCTGCTTGCTGCGCTGGGCCTGACCCTTGGCCACCAGGTTCTCCAAAGTGGTACGCACGACGGTGGTCTTGATGCCCCGTTCCGGATGCGTCTGGCCGAGCCCGGTGGCGATCTCCGCCGCGGAACGCGGCTCGCTCTGCTCGCCGAGATGACCGCGCACCAGGTCGACCAGCGTCGGCTGAGCCTGCTCCACGGCCGCGGCCCGGCCCTTGCCCGCCGTGCCCGCGGCCCGCCTCCCGGTCTTCGCCCGGCCGGAGGCGGCGCTGGCCTTTCCCCGCGTCGTGCTGCCCGGGCCGGAGGTGGCCTTCTTCCAGGGTGCAGGCACCGCAGCCGCGGGTGCGACGGCAGGCTGGGCGGGCTGGGGGCCTGGGCGGGGGAGGGGGTGAGGCCGAGTGCCTGCTGCATGCTGACCAGCACGGTGTGGTCGCGCTGCAATGTGGCCAACTGCTCCTGCAGGACCGCGATCTCGGTGCCGATACGTTCCTGCTCCTTGAGATTGCTCTCCAGGTCGCTGCTCACCTGGGCGGCGTACTGCGCTGCCAGGTCACTGGCGGCGGTGTTCTCGGACATGATGCTGACCCTTTCTGCCGGCTGACCGGCCGACGAACTGGCACGAGACCCGCTGACGCGGCGGCAAGAAGGCGCCCCACGCCCTACGCGTGCAGGAGACCGAGAACGGCGCGCTGGTAGACGGCGTACACCGTGGGCAGTTCCGCGAGGTGGGCGCGCTCGTCGATGCCGTGCAGTCCCTCGTACGGCAGGCCGAACCCGGCGGTGGCCGGGATGCCCTCGCCTGCCAGGAGGTTGCCGATGTTCGACGGCCCCGCCGTCTTCGCCTTGACCGCGAGCCCGGCCTCGGCGGCCGCGTTCAGCAGGGCGGCGGCGGGCTGTTCGTCCTCGGTGAGGCGGAAGGCCGGCCAGGCCGCGACGGTGTCTTTCGCGCCGGACAGCTCCCATGCCTTGCAGTCGTTGCGGTTGCCGGCGACTGGTCGGCCGGCCGCGACGACGAGCCGGGTGTCGGCGTCGATGACGACCTGGTGGTTGGTGGAGTACCGGTGGTTCTTGGACTGCTCGGCGATGGTGTGGTCGCGGGTGGGGACCAGGGTGCCGTCCCCGGTCAGCACGGTGTTCTTGCGGGACCGCTTGCGCTGCTGGAGCGCGAGCGAGGGCCCGAGGTGGTCGATGATGCGGTCGGCGGCCGACTTGGACACCCCGAACAGCGGGGCCGGTTGGCGCAGGGTGAGGTTCGTCCGCCGGTACGCGGCGGCCAGGAGCACGCGGTCCTCCAGCGGCAGGCTCCAGGGGCGGCCCTTGCGCACCGGTCCGCACCCTCACGCCGCAAAGCGGTGATCAGCTTGCCGAACTGACGCGGGCTCGGCCCGCTGAACGGGGCTGTCCAGGAGGGCTCCGACGCCGTGATCACACCAGACACAGCAAGATCATCTCACCCGTGACCAGCAGTTACGGGACAGGCCTTAGCTGGGCAGCGAATCAACGACCTGCGTCGCCTCGGAAGAGGTGTGCATCAAGGCCCTCGAGCGCATTGACGCGATCACCGTCCTCCGAGAGATGCAGGCGGAGGGCATGACCTTGGTGACGCACGGCGGAGAACTCTCCGCAGGCTCGCTGCACGCTCTGCAGGAGATCGTCAGCAAGAGGGGCCGCCACGGCCCGCGGCGAACGACTGGCGTCCGACCTCGTCGGAGCTCCACCTCGACGACGGTGCTGCCGTCAGCCGGCCGGACTGCGCCGACCGTGCCGGCGCAGGTGAACCTGAGGGCTTTGCAGGTCAGCTGTGTGGGGTGCGCAGGGCGAGGATGGCCATGTCGTCGTGGCCGTCGCTGGGGTGGTGGTCGGCCAGCGTCTGCACGAATTCCTGCAGGGGCAGGGCAGCGTAGGCGGCGCCAAGTGCGGCGAGTGCTGTCAAGCCCTCGTCGACCGGATGGTCAGGGTGCTCGATGAGCCCGTCGGTGAAGAACACTACGGTGGCGCCCGGTGGCAGGGGATGGGTGTGATCGGGGCGGTGGAGTTCGGTGTTCACGGCGAGGGGCAGGCCCGGCTCGGCGTGAAGGTATTGCGCCTGCCGGTCGGGAGTGACCAGGAGGGGCGGGAGATGGCCGGCGCTGCTCCAGTGCAGTGTCCAGCCGCCGTCTTCGGGTTCGATGCGTCCCAGACAGGCGGTGGTGACAGGCGCGTTGGCGACGGCGTGCAGGGTGCGGTCGAGCTGGCGCAGTACGCCGCTGGGCGGGGTGAGGCGGTCGAACAGCAGGGCGCGCAGCATGCTGCGCGCCTGGGCCATGGCAGCGGCTGCACGGAGGTCGTGTCCGACGACGTCGCCGATGACGACCGCGCACGCGTTGTCGGGCAGCCAGATGGCGTCGTACCAGTCTCCGCCGAGGTGGCCGGGGGTGGGGGCGGGGCGGTAGATGGCGGCGGCGGTGAAGGGATGCAGGTCGGGCAGCGTGGGCAGCAGCAGCCGCTGGAAGTTTTCGGCACTGTCGCGGATCTGCCCGAACAGACGGGCGTTTTCGATCGCGATGCCGGCGGCGCCGGCCAGGGTGATGAGGATGTCCTCGTCGTCACGGTCGAAGGGCCGCCCGTCGTATCGCTGGGACAGGTAGAGGTCGCCGTAGATCGTGCCGCGGACGCTGATGGCCACGCCGAGGAGAGTGCGCATGTGGGGGTGGCCGGGCGGGAATCCGACGGAGGCGGGGTGGGAGGGAATGTCATCGACGCGCAGAGGTTCCGGATGGTGGATCAGGTGTCCGAGCACGCCGCGTCCGCGGGGGAACTCGATCCCGGCCAGGGCGTCGAACTCGGGTTCGCTCAGGCCGGCGGTGATGAACTGCTCGAGCTCCTCACCGGACTCGTCCAGCACACCCAGCGCCCCGTAGCGGGCGGCGACCAGACTCATGGCGGTGGTGACGATACGGTGCAGCACCGAGGGCAGATCCGTCTCCCGGCTGATGGCCAGCACCGCGTCCAGGAGCCCCTGCATCCGGTCCCTGACGGTCGCCAGTTCCCGTAGCTGCCCGGCAATCTGCGACAGCTCATCCAGCTGGGCGTCCAGCCGAACGAAGTCGGGAACGCGCGGCTGCTCGGGTTCTCCTTCTCTGCCCGCCATCACGCACACCTGACGGTACGCTGCTCGGTCCCGGTGGCCTTCCGGCGGTCGGGACGAATCCGCTCATACACCCACTCACCCGAGCGGTTCACACTGGCCTCCAGGCATGCTCATGATCAAATAAGGTCAACAGTGTGCACGGCTGAACACCCCCAAACTGCACATTACTCCACAAGCGGCATGCCATCCGTGCCGAAAGCCCGGGCCCGCTCGGGCGCGCCGCGCTCCGGATCGACGGCGTTGATCGATGCTGACGGCGGGAAACCGCCTTGCAGGCCGGCGCCCTGACCGCCGACGCTGTTGCGGTCGAAGCCCGCAAAGCCGCCCAGGAAGACGACTCTGCCCGGCCTTCGACCGATGCGCCGCCTCCTGAACCGTTCACCGGACCGCAGGTCACCTCTCTGACCCAGCACCGTCTGGCGGCACTGCCTGCCGACACCCGCCCCCTTCCCTCGGTCGCCGCCTACGACCAGCTGCGAAGGTCGAGGGGCTGCGGTCGAAGGCGAAGCGTCTGGTGGAGCGGGGGTGGGCCCGGTAGGTGCGGCCCGGAGTGTTTACTGCGCTCGCGACGGCCGACTGAAGGCAGCTGGGCGGCGTCCGGCCAGGCGGCTGCCCATGAGCATGGTCATCGACCACAGCACCATGGACTCGTGCATGGCGGGCAGCGTCTCGACATCGCGCACCAGACGGCGCGAACGCATCAGCCGGCTCAGCGTTCTCTCCATGACCCACCTGCGCGGGAGCACCACGAAGCCTGTGGTGTCGTCGGAGCGTTTGACGATGTCGAGGCTGATCTGGAGTTTCTCGGCCGCCCAGTCGACGAGCCGGCCCGCGTATCCGTCGTCCGCCCAGATGAGGCGGATGGAGAAGTACAGCTTGCGCAGCCGCTGAAGCAGCCCGACGGCCGCGTCCAGGTCCTGTACGCTCGCCGCGGTCACCATCACCACCAAAACCAGGCCGAGGCAGTCGACCACCAGGTGCTGCTTGCGGCCGGCCACCTCTTCCCGCCGTCCCAACCGGACGTCGAGCGGGGGATGTTCGCTGCTGCCTGCAGTGACTGCGAGTCCACGATCGCCGCACTCGGGTCCACCGTGCGGCCCTCCGTTTCCCGGACACGGTCACGCAGCCGGTCGTGCAGTTCGGTGAGCAGGCCCTGGATCTGCCAGCGGCGGGCGAAGGCATGCACCCGCCGATACGGCGGGAAGTCTGCGGGCAGGTTGGCCCACTTAACACCGTTGTCGCAATGCCGTTGCTTGAGCTACTGAAGTATCGCGGGCGTAAGGGTGATGACCTTCTCCGGAACCTGTCGTGTGCCTCGCCTGACCTGGTCTTTCTTGCGCACGATGTACTGCGAGACCGGATGGCGGG
>NZ_JBQQCE010000192.1:0-17101 GCF_052245645.1 Streptomyces sp. KR55
GGGCGAAACACCATGCGGCTCCGCCGCGTGGCACCAGGGGCTATAGCTCAGTTGGTAGAGCGCCTGCATGGCATGCAGGAGGTCAGGAGTTCAATTCTCCTTAGCTCCACGGACGAATCCCGTCCACCTAAGGGGGCGGGATTTTTCGTTGTCGCCCGCTTGAGCAGTCCGGGCCCGGGAGGCGTATACCTCTCTGGGAGGCACGCCCGGGCTGCCGTGTCCGGACTGGTACCAAGGCGTCGCTGACCGTATTGGTCCGGTCGTGGCAGAATCAAACGGCCGGAAGGGGGCGCGGCCCGACGGGAGGGAGTAGCGATGCCTGCGAGCATCCTCGAGGAGGTCGGCCACCTCCTCGGCGGAGCGGCGTTGATACGGGACACGATCACCCGCCTCAGCTGCCCTTCCTGCGGTTCCGCGCATGTCGCCCAGGTCCTCGGGGACAACGGTGGCATCTCGTACGTGTGCACGGCCTGCGGCCACAGCTGGAGCTGATCGATGGGTGCACACAGGCGGAAGTGCGACTGGTGCGGCAGCGGCACGCCGATCGTCCGTGACATGGAACCGGTGAACCCCGACTACCAGTACTGGTGCGAGGAATGCGCGCGGGCGCTGATCATAAAGGGCGATCCGATCGAGACGTACCGCGAACTGGAGGGCGAGCCGATCTACGGCCGCCTCCTGGAGGAGCACTGCACGCTCAAACGGTTCTACTCGTTCGTGACGGCCTGACCTCTGCTGCGACCCTGCCCGCCGAGGCCGCGGCGAGCCCGAGGAAGAGGCAGCCCGTGGCCGCGTAGAGCCCCGACAGAGTGAACTCGATGCCGCCCTGGTCGAGTTCGGGCCGCCCCGGGCCGTGCGGCACCCACCACAGGGCGTACGAGCAGAACACCAGCAGCGTGCCGACGGCAACCGCACGGTGTCCGCGTGCTGCCAGAACGAGCACCACGGGCACGCACCACACCCAGTGGTGCGACCACGACACCGGGCAGACGAGCAGCGCCGTCACCGCACAGCAGGCCACCGCCCACGCCCGCTCGCCCCGCAACTCCGCCACCACCGCCACCACCAGCCCCGCCCCGGCCACGACGGCCGCGACGGCGGCCCAGACGGCGCCGGGATCCGGCGTGTGCAGCAGCCGGGCGAGGACGCCGCGCAGGGCCTGGTTCGCCGTCTCCTCGGCATACCCGACCCGGCCGGTCCGGAAGACCATGTGGGTCCAGAACCGCCACGAGTCGTACGGCAGGACGGCCGCCGCGAGGGCGGTCGCGCCGGCGAACGTGACCGCCGCCCCGCGCGCGTGCCGCAGCCAAGGGCCGCTGCGACGCCACCGGTGCGCCACGACACCGGTGGCGAGCAGGAAGACGGCGAACAGAGCGGGCGTCAGCTTGACGGCCGCCGCGAGCCCGATGCCCAGGCCCGCCCAGCGGTCGGGACGCCGTGCCAGATCCCACAGCACCAGCACCGCGAGCAGCAGATTGACCTGCCCGTACCGCAGCGTCGTCCACACCGGCTCGCACCACACGGCGACCGCCGAGACCCACCAGACCGTCGCCACGCGCGCGTGCCCCACGAGCCGCAGCGACAGCCGCACCAGCACCACAAGGAGTGCGAGGTTCCCGGCCGTCGCTAGCGTGCGCAGGCTCTCCGTTTCTGGGAGTGTCAGCGGGGTGAACAGCAGGGCCGCGAACGGCGGGTAGGTGGCGGGCAGTTGCGCCCAGGTCGCCCGCAGCGCGTACAGATCGCCGCCCGCCCGTACGGTCGCGCCCTCGGCCCGGTACACCATCAGGTCGAGCATCGAGACGTGTGCGGCCCGCTGGGCGATCCAGAACGCCGCGAAGGAAACGAGGCACGCCGCAAGGGCTACCGGCACCCGGCGGTGGACGGCGGAGAACGCGATCACGGTCACGGGGGTCGACCATAGCGGTCGTATCAGCGCAGAACGGAAACGATTTGGTGATGCCCCGGGTGGACCGTGTAAAGTTGGCGTCGCCGCCGGGGAAACCGGGCGGAACAATACAAGGGGCTATAGCTCAGTTGGTAGAGCGCCTGCATGGCATGCAGGAGGTCAGGAGTTCAATTCTCCTTAGCTCCACAAGTGCGAGGGCGACCTGCGTCCGCTGAAAAGCGCGGACCGGGTCGCCCTCGTCGTTTTCTGCGCGGCTGCGCCGCGCGTGGCGGAGGCTCTGCCGCCCGACCCCCTGTGGGCCTGTCCATGCGGCCGTCGGCCCGGAGCAAGCGCGGCACGGCCGACCGGAGTTGAAGGGGCCACCCCTGGACGGGACGGCCCCTTCCTTCGTGCTCAGCGGCCGAGGGCGCGGCGGCCGCGGCCCTGGGAGAGGACCGGGAGGTTGTTGCGGGTGGGCGCCTGGGAGCGGGTGTCCTCCTCGATGCGCAGGGCGAGGGCCGGGCAGCGGCGGACCGCGCGCAGCGCCTTCGCCTCGGCGTAGCGCGGGACCTGGGCCTGCGCGACCGTCGGGAAGCCGTCGGCGCCGAGTTCGAAGACCTCCGGGAGGATGTCGGCGCACAGCCCGTGGCCCCGGCACAGCGTCCAGTCGACGTAGATCTTCTGACGGCTGGGACCGTTCTCCTCGGACTCGCCGCCGCCCGGAATGCCCGTCGGAGCCCGGCCCCCCTCGAAGAGCGGCAGAACGCCCTCCACGGGCCGTCCGCAGCCGTTTCCGAGGACATGGGCCGCCAGGTCGTCGGTGAAGGCCTTGACGGTCGACTCCAGGAACATCGCCGAGCCGTCCGGGTGCGAGCATGCGCCGCGCCGCTTCACGTTCTTGGCGACCTGCTTGAGCGCCTCCAGGGCGGCCGGACCGCCGCCGTTGAGGATGTCCTCCATGCCGCGCGCGGCGGCCGGCAGGCCGAGATAGCAGGGACCGCACTGGCCCGCGCTCTCCTCCGCCAGCCACTGCGCCACCCGCAGCGACTCGCCGAGCGGGCAGGTGTCCTGACTGATCGGCAGAATCGCGCCGGCACCGAGCGAACCGCCCACCGCGTCGAGCGAATTGCGCGAGACGATCGCTTCGTTCACCGTCGCCGCGTCGATCCACTTGCCGTGGTAGCCGCCGGTGAGCACACCCTGCGGGACGGGCGGGGCGCCGGCCAGCTGGAGGACGTAGCGCAGCGGCACGCCCGTGGGAACCTCGATCACCATGGGGCGGGCGACCGCGCCGGAGACCGTGAGCATGACGGTGCCCGGCTCGTCGTACAGGCCGGTGTTGCCGTAGCGCTCCGGGCCGATGCGGGCGGCGATCGCCAGCTGGGCGAACGTCTCGGCGTTGGACAGCAGTGTGGGCGCGCCGCCGACGCCGCTCTGCGAGGCGCTGATCTTGCGGCCGGGCGGGATCGCCGGGCCGCCGTCGATGGAGCGGACCAGGGAGGCGGCGGCTCCCGTGACCATACGGACCGGATTCCGCTGCACGCGCGCGCGGAGTGCCGATCGGCGTCCGTTGCTCAGGCCGCGTTCGGCGAGCGCGGCCTCCATGGAGCGTTGCGTGGACTCACGGGTGACCCCCACCACGAGCGTGCGGGCACCCAGTGCCTCGGCGCACAGCAGGGCGCCGTCGAGGATCAGATGCGGGGCACGGTTGATCAGCACCGTGTCCTTGCGGCAGGCCGGTTCGTCCTCACTGCCGTTGACGACGACCACCGGCCGGACGCCGCGCTTGATCGCCGACTCGGCGACCGAGCGCAGCTTCTTGTGGAAGGGGAAGCCCGCGCCGCCGCGGCCCTTGAGGTTGATGCGTTCGGCGAGCTGTGCGAGCTGCTCGCCGCCCATGGGTTCGAGCGGCCCGTGCACCTTCAGATGCATGGGCAGATCGAGTCTTTCGACAAGGTCGAAGCCCGACGTGAGCTGGGGAAGACCGACTACGCGGACTTCTGGGACGTCGGGCAGGGCCTCGTTCACTTATAGCCTCCGGAAGGCGTGTTCCAAGGTTCGCCCGAACCCGGTGCGTCGAAGTCGTAGGACGCACCGGGCAGTGTTTCAGTGGCGGGACCGCTGTTGTACGTGTCACTCGGGTTGTACGTGTCATAGAGGGTGTTCGACTCACCGGTGTCGTACACATCACTCCCGCCGTACCCGCCGGCGTCCGGATTGCCGTAGGCCGGGATGTTGTATCCCGTGTCCTGGAGGGGGTCGTAGGACGACGGGGGCGCCTCGCCGACCGGGGGCGGGGACGGGATCGGCCAGGATCCGGACGTGCTGCCGCCGGAGTCCATGCGCGGGAGCGCCTCCGTGGGCTGGAAGTCCGGCAGATCCATGCGCGCGGTCTCTTCGGCGGCGAAGGACTGCTGGGCGCGTGTGGGGCGCCCGACGGCGCGGTAGGCGGCGGCGAATCCGCCGGTGGACTCCGCGGCGGTGGGCCGGGCGGGGGTCTCGTACGACGGGGTCCCGGACGGCCGGGACACCGGCCCGCGCGGGGCGGTCTCGTAGCCCGGCAGCGCGGACTCCGCGCCCACCCGGGCACGGCTTGCGTCGAGCTCCTCACGGCCGGTCCGGTCGTCGGTCCCCACGATCGCGGCGATCCGGTCGGCGACCTGGCGCTTGAACGGGCGGGGAGCCGCGCGCAGCGCCAGTGCCGCGATGACCGCGATCAGGCACAGGATGTACATGAACACGAAGAACGGCTTGGCCTGGCGGCCCGCGAGCAGTCCGTGGACCAGGGCCGCGCACCAGGCCGGGTAGGCCAGCGTGTGCATGGCCCGCCAGCGGGCCGCGACGGGCGCCGGGGAGGCGAAGGCGCTGCGCAGCGCGCCGGTGAGGCCCACGAAGATCATGAGCAGGCCGGCCAGGGAGCCGAGGCCGATGAGCCCCGCGCTGCCGGTGACACCGAGCGAGAACGGGAGTACCGCCGCGAGCAGGCCGACGTGTTCGAGTGCGACCTTGGCCGTGACGTGCAGCAGGAGGAACGCGATCGAGGCGACCGCCGTCGTCCGGTGCACCGCCTGCCCGATGATCCGCTGGCGCGCGTTGAGGAAGATCCGGTCCTGGGCGACCAGGCCCCAGATCACGGAGCAGGTGAGGGAGACGAGGGACAGGACGCCCGCGCCGAAGTTCAGGAACTCGCGGAACGTGTCACCTCCGACCAGCACGGCCACGGGTATGAGCACGAGGGCGACAGCCGTCGCCGCCCCATAGGCCGACCGGCCCGGTTGGGGGAGCGAGCTGTTACTGCGACGAGGGTTCATGGGGGCAACTCCGAGCGGATTCGGGAAAGCGGTCCCGCGCCGCACTCTAAGTCGAGCCATACCGATGGGTACGAGGTTTGAGTTATTGCGCTGTTATCAAAGGACAATGAGCTTGTTGTGATGCCCCTTAGCGGCCGTTACGCGAAGTAACCTTTGACCATTGTTCAGCGTTCCGGGGGTGGCACCCGGTGCCGGACGCCACCGAAAGGCCGTCGCGGGCCGCTCGACGGCTGCGGTACCCTGACGCCATGCGTGCCGTACGCCTTCTGCTTAGCGGGCCGCGCTGATCAGTCCCGGCCACCGGGTCAACCGAGTGGGCCGGAATCGGCGCGGCGTCCCCTCCTGTGCGAGGGGATTTTTCGTTTCCTGACGTGACAGCCGCTGGCAGAGACGATCGATGGAGCTTTGAGGATCATGAGCGAGACGAACCCCGCTGCCGCCGCAGCCGTGCCGGCGGAGGCCGCACCGCACCGCTACACGGCCGCCATGGCGGCCGAGATCGAGGCACGCTGGCAGGACTTCTGGGACGCCGAGGGCGTCTATGCGGCACCGAACCCGGAGGGTGACCTGGCGGGGGACCCCGAGACGGTCGCCAGGCCCAAGAAGTTCATCATGGACATGTTCCCGTACCCCTCCGGTGCGGGCCTGCACGTCGGCCACCCCCTGGGCTACATCGCCACCGATGTGTTCGCCCGGTTCCAGCGGATGACCGGCCACAACGTCCTGCACACCCTGGGCTTCGACGCCTTCGGCCTGCCCGCCGAGCAGTACGCCGTGCAGACCGGCACGCACCCGCGCGTGTCCACCGAGGCCAACATCGAGAACATGAAGTCCCAGCTGCGCCGGCTGGGCCTGGGCCACGACAAGCGCCGGTCGTTCGCGACGATCGACCCGGACTACTACAAGTGGACCCAGTGGATCTTCCTGCAGATCTTCAACTCCTGGTACGACGACGAGGCGAACAAGGCCCGCCCGATCTCCGAGCTGATCGCCCAGTTCGAGAGCGGCGAGCGCGCGCTGCCCGGTGGGCGCTCCTGGAACGAGCTGAGCGCCGCCGAGCGCGCCGACGTCCTGAGTGAGTACCGCCTGGCGTACGCCTCCGACGCGCCGGTCAACTGGTGCCCCGGCCTGGGAACCGTGCTGGCCAACGAGGAGGTCACCGCCGACGGTCGCTCCGAGCGCGGCAACTTCCCCGTCTTCAAGGCCAAGCTGCGCCAGTGGAACATGCGCATCACGGCGTACGCCGACCGGCTGCTGGACGACCTGGAGCAGCTGGACTGGCCCGAGGCCATCAAGCTGCAGCAGCGCAACTGGATCGGCCGCTCCGAGGGCGCCCGCGTCGACTTCCCGATCGACGGCGAGCGCATCACGGTCTTCACCACCCGCCCGGACACCCTGTTCGGTGCGACCTACATGGTGCTGGCGCCCGAGCACCCGCTGGTCGAGAAGTTCACGCCCCAGGAATGGCCCGAGGGCACGCATCAGGTGTGGACCGGCGGCCATGCGACCCCGGCCGAGGCCGTCGCCGCCTACCGTGCGCAGGCCGCCTCGAAGTCCGACGTCGAGCGGCAGGCCGAGGCCAAGGACAAGACCGGCGTCTTCATCGGCGCGTACGCGACCAACCCGGTCAACGGCGAGAAGATCCCCGTCTTCATCGCCGACTACGTCCTGATGGGCTACGGCACCGGCGCGATCATGGCCGTCCCGGCGGGCGACCAGCGCGACTTCGAGTTCGCGCGCGCCTTCGACCTGCCGATCCACTGCATCGTCGAGCCGACCGACGGTCGTGGTACGGACACCTCGACATGGGAGGACGCCTTCTCGTCGTACGACGCGAAGATCGTCAACTCCGCCAACGACGAGATCTCCCTGGACGGCCTGGGCGTCGTCGACGCCAAGGCGCGCATCACCGAGTGGCTGGAACGCAAGGGCATCGGCGAGGGCACCGTCAACTTCCGTCTGCGCGACTGGCTGTTCAGCCGCCAGCGCTACTGGGGCGAGCCCTTCCCGATCGTCTACGACGAGGAGGGCATCGCACACGCCCTGCCCGAGTCGATGCTGCCGCTGGAGCTGCCGGAGGTCGAGGACTACTCGCCGCGCACCTTCGACCCGGACGACGCCGACACCCAGCCCGAGACGCCGCTGTCGCGCAACGAGGAGTGGGTCAACGTCACCCTGGACCTGGGCGACGGGCCGAAGAAATACCGGCGCGAGACCAACACCATGCCCAACTGGGCCGGTTCCTGCTGGTACGAGCTGCGCTACCTGGACCCGCACAACGACCAGAAGCTGGTCGACCCGGAGATCGAGCGGTACTGGATGGGTCCGCGCGAGGGGCAGCCGCACGGCGGCGTCGACCTGTACGTCGGCGGCGCCGAGCACGCCGTGCTGCACCTGCTGTACGCGCGCTTCTGGTCCAAGGTGCTGTACGACCTGGGGCACATCTCCTCGGCGGAGCCGTTCCACAAGCTGTTCAACCAGGGCATGATCCAGGCCTACGTCTACCGCGACAGCCGCGGTATCGCGGTGCCCGCCGCCGAGGTGGAGGAGCGCGACGGCGCTTACTACTACCAGGGTGAGAAGGTCTCCCGGCTGCTGGGCAAGATGGGCAAGTCCCTGAAGAACGCGGTCACTCCGGACGAGATCTCCGCCGAGTACGGTGCCGACACGCTGCGGCTGTACGAGATGGCGATGGGCCCGCTGGACGTCTCCCGGCCGTGGGACACGCGCGCGGTGGTGGGCCAGTTCCGGCTGCTGCAGCGGCTGTGGCGCAACATCGTCGACGAGGCCACCGGTGAGTTGACGGTCGTCGACGCGGAGCCCGACGAGGAGACGCTGCGGGCGCTGCACAAGGCGATCGACGGTGTGCGCGGGGACCTGGAGGGCATGCGGTTCAACACCGCCATCGCCAAGGTCACCGAGCTGAACAACCACCTGACGAAGGCGGGAGGCGCGGTGCCGCGCTCCGTCGCCGAGCCGCTGGTGCTGATGGTCGCGCCGCTGGCGCCGCACATCGCCGAGGAGCTGTGGCGGAAGCTGGGGCACACCGGTTCGGTGGTGCACCAGGACTTCCCCGTCGCCGACCCGGCGTACGTGGTCGACGAGACCGTGACCTGTGTCGTGCAGGTCAAGGGCAAGGTCAAGGCGCGGCTGGAGGTGTCGCCGGCCATCTCCGAGGAGGAGCTGGAGAAGGCGGCACTGGCCGACGAGAAGGTCGTCGCCGCGCTGGGCGGGGCCGGGATCCGCAAGGTGATCGTGCGGGCGCCGAAGCTGGTGAACATCGTTCCGGCGTAGACACCTGCGGCTGACGGACTTCTGTGGAGCGACGGTCGTCCCCTAAGGGCTGGTTCGCTGGTCCGTGCGGGGAGGTTCGGGGTTCTGTGCGGGCAGGTTCGGGGTTCTCCTGGAACTCCGGGCCTGCCCGCCTCGTTTACCGTTGAAGAGCGACGCGGTACCTGCCGCGGCGGGGTCGGAGGAGGAGCATCGTGGAAGCAGTGTTCGCAGTGTTCGCCCTTCTCTTCGTGCTCTTCGTGGTGCTCGGCGCCTATGCCACCGTGAAGGTCGTCGGCGCCGCCAAGCGCGGTGTGGACCGCACCATCACGCAGGCCCGCCGCACCGTCGAGGACCACACGCTGCGAGCCAAGTCCTTCGCCCAGCCCGGCCCGGCGGGCGAGATCGCCCAGCTGCGGCTGTCACTGCGGACGTCGATGCGGGCCACCCAGGACGCGCTGCACGCGGGTGCCGCCGAGGACGAATCCCTGAAGGAGGCCCTCGGTCTCTTCCAGCGGCTCAGCGCGCACGGGCACGAACTGGACGACGAACTCAGGCGCCTGGAGTCCGAACCGGACCGGGCGACGCTGGCCGAGCGGCTGCCCACGCTGCGCGAGCGTACCGAGCGCATCACACGGTCGGCCGACTCGCTGCGCTGGGCCGCCCGCGACCGGGCCCACCGCTTCGCGGACGACGACCTGGACTCCCTGAGCACACAGATCGACGTCGAGGCCGGCGCCCTGCGGCACTGGACCACCTCCGACACCTCGGCGACGCCGCCCCCGTGGCCGGAGGCACCGGCGGCCGACGCGGCGGCGCACCAGCAGACCTGGCCGGAAACCCCGCAGCCGAACACGGCCGAGGAACCGACGCGCCCCGCCATCACCCCGCCGGGCCCGCGCCCCGCCTACCCCTGGCAGAAGAAGCCCCGCCCCGAGAGCACGACCTGAACCCTCCGCTCCCGCCCGCGTTTCCGTGGCGAGCCGAGGCCGGCCCCGGCACAGGTGAGAGGGCCGGGCTGCCGCCCGGGCGCTACGCCAGGTAACCTCCAGCTCATGTCCCGCCATGTCGCGATCGTCACCGATTCAACGGCCTACCTGCCGCCACGGACGATGGAGCGCCATGGCATCACCGCGGTGCCGCTGACCGTGGTCCTCGGTGACCGGGCCCTCGAGGAGGGCACCGAGATCTCGACCCGCTCCCTGGCCCAGGCGCTCCAGAAGCGACGCCCCGTCACCACCTCACGCCCCAGCCCTCAACTCTTCGCCGAGACCTACCGCAAGGTCGCCGAGGCCGGCGCCACCGGCATCGTCTCCCTGCACCTGTCCGCCGAACTGTCCGGCACCTACGACGCGGCGGTCCTGGCGGCGCGTGAGGCTCCGGTACCGGTGCGCGTGGTGGACACCGGGATGATCGCGATGGCGCTCGGCTTCTGCGCGCTGGCCGCGGCCGAGGCGGCGGACGCGGGCGGCACGGTGGACGAGGCGGTCACAGCCGCGGAGAAACGGGCCGCCGGGACGTCCGCCTACTTCTATGTCGACACCCTCGACTATCTGCGCCGTGGCGGCCGGATCGGCACCGCGCAGGCCCTCTTCGGCTCCGCGCTCGCCGTGAAGCCGCTGCTCCAGCTGAACGGTGGCCGTATCGAACCCCTGGAGAAGGTCCGCACGGCGTCGAAGGCGATCGCGCGGCTGGAGGAGATCGCGGCCGAGCGGGCGGGCGGTGCACAGGTCGACATCGCCGTCCACCATCTCGCGGCGGCCGACCGCGCGTCGGCCCTGGCGGACCGCTTGCGGGCGCGGGTTCAGGGGCTGGCCGACCTGCATGTGAGCGAGGTGGGGGCGGTGATCGGGGCGCATACGGGGCCGGGGTTGCTGGGCGTTGTGGTGTCGCCGCGGTGAGGGGCGTCGGCACGCTGCGTTCACTCGTGTGGGTGGCGAGGTTTTCCACAACTGGGCGGTAGTCCCCGGGAATTGAGCAAGATCATCGCGAGGGTGCGGCAGTGCCGGATCCTCGTCGCATGGCACTTCGATCACGCACTCGCGCAGCATCCGTCACCAGCGGACCGGGCCGAGGTCCCGCCTCCGACGGCCGTACTCGCCATCGCCATCACCATCGCCGTCCACCGGCGCGGGGCCGGAGCCGCAGTCGGCATGCGTCGGCAGAGGAACTCCGTCGACGGGCCGAGGTGCTCTTCGCCGAACGGGCCGGGGAATGGCGGGAGTCGGGGGCGGGGCCTCCGGTTGAGGGGCGGTCGAGTCCCGGGGAGGCCGGCGGGCGGGAGGCGGACCCCGGTGGCGAGGAGACGCCAACTGCGCCTGTCGGGGCGGAGGCCGGGTCCTGGCGGGAGCGGGCCGGGCTTGCCGTGCGGGAGCGGATGCCGCTGTGGTTGCAGGCGAGGTGTGGTCTGGAGCGGCGGAGCGTGCTCGCGCTCACCGTGGTGCTCGTCGTCGCCGCCGGCTTCGCCGTGCAGCACTTCTGGACCGGGCGGACGCAGTCCGTGCAGGCGCCCGAGGTGGTCAAGGCGGCGGCTCCGTACGGAGTTCAGGACGCCGGGCCTGCCGCGTCGGGCTCGCTGCCAGGCCCGGCCGGCGCCACCGGCACGCCCGTCGCCGAGATCGTGGTGGACGTCAGCGGAAAGGTGCGCGAACCCGGGATTCACCGGCTGCCGGCCGGTTCGCGCGTCGCCGACGCACTGCGCGCGGCCGGTGGGGTGCGTCCCGGCACGGACATCGACGGCCTCAACCGCGCACGCCTTCTCGTGGACGGTGAGCAAGTGGTCGTCGGCGGACCCCCGCCCGTCCCGGCACCGGGTGCCCCCGCCGGAGCACCGGCGGGAGCAGCACCCGGGGTCCCGGCGGGACCCGTCTCCCTGAACACCGCCACGGTGGAACAGCTCGACACGCTGCCCGGCGTCGGCCCCGTGCTCGCGCAGCACATCATCGACTACCGCACGCAGCACGGCGGCTTCCGCTCGGTGGACGAGCTGCGGGAGGTCAACGGCATCGGCGAGCGACGGTTCGCCGACCTGCGGGATCTGGTACGGCCATGAGGCAGGAGCAGGAGCTTCCTTCCGTCGCCCGCCGAGCCGTGCACGCCGCCTCCGGCAAGCGGCTGGGAGCCGCCCACCCGCGGCAGGAGGGCCCGACGGACCTCCGCCTCGTACCGCCCGCCCTCGCGGCGTGGGCGACCGCGGCGTCGGCGCTGCATGCCGCGCCGGGACTGCTCACCGGGGTCGTGGTCACCTGCCTGGTCGTGGCCGGTGGGCTGCTGCTCCGGCGGCGGCTCGGAAGGGGTGATAGAGGCCGATGGGGCGCAAGAGACCGACGTCCGGCGGTCGAGCGGCCGCGTGTCCCGGTCGCCGCTGTGCTGCTCTGTGTCGCCGCGGCCGCAGCGTCGGCCGGGCTGCACGGGGCGGACCTGCGCCGGGGGCCGGTGCCGGGGCTGGCGCGGCAGTTCGCCTGGGTGTCCGCCGAGGTGGAGGTCACCTCCGATCCCCGGCTGACCCGGCCCCGTGTCACGGGAAATCGCCTGGCTCCGGCCTCCGTGCTGCTGAACGCGCAGGTGCGAGGCGTGGAGGTGACGCCAGGGACGAGGACGGTGACGCGGACACCGGTACTGGTGATCGTCGACGCCGAGCGGGGTGCCGGGCGTGAGTGGCTCAAGCTGCTGCCCTCCACACGGGTCAGGGTGACCGGGCGGCTGGCGCCCGCTGCGGCGGGCGGCGACCGGATCGCGGCGGTGCTGCGGGTCCGGGATCAGCCGGTGCCGGAGGTGGTGGGGGAGCCGTCGGGGGCGCAACGGTTCGCGGGGCGGTTGCGTCAGGGGCTGCGGGAGGCCACCGACGGGCTGCCGGCGGACGCGCGTGCGCTGCTGCCGGGGCTGGTCGTCGGGGACACCTCGCGGATCACACCGGAGCTGGACGAGGCCTTCAAGGAGACCGATCTCGCGCACACACTCGCCGTGTCCGGGAGCAACCTCACGATCATTCTCGCCCTGCTCCTGGGGCCGCCCGGCCTGGCGCAGCGCAGTGAGCGCCGTGGCCTCGCACCCCGGCTCGGTATCCCGCTTCGGGCGACCGCGGTGCTCGGCGGAGCGCTCACGCTGGGCTTCGTGGTCGTGTGCAGACCCGACCCGAGCGTGCTGCGGGCCGCGGCCTGCGGAGCCGTAGCACTGCTCGCCCTGGCGACCGGTCGGCGCAGATCGCTGATCCCGGCACTGGCCGCGGCAGTGCTGCTGCTGGTGCTGTACGACCCTTGGCTGGCCCGCAGTTACGGCTTCCTGCTGTCGGTCCTGGCCACCGGCGCCCTGCTCACCCTCGCGCCTCGCTGGAGCGCCGCGCTGCAACGGCGCCGGGTGCCGCCCAGGCTCGCCGAGGCGCTGGCCGCGGCGGCCGCGGCGCAGGCGCTGTGCGCGCCGGTCGTCGCGGTGCTGTCGGCCCGGGTGAGCCTGGTGGCGGTGCCGTGCAACCTGCTCGCGGAGTTCGCGATCGCGCCGGCCACGGTACTGGGCTTCGCGGCACTCGCGGCAGCGCCGGTGGCGATGCCGGTGGCCAAGGCGCTGGCGTGGGGCGCAAGTTGGCCTGCCGGGTGGATCGCGGACGTCGCCCGGACCGGGGCGGCGCTGCCCGGCGCCGGAGTGGACTGGCCGGGCAGCTGGTCCGGGGCGGCACTGCTCGTCCTGGTCACGGTGGGCGTCGTGGTCGCCGACCGACGGTTGCTGAGGCACCCGTGGCTGTGCGCGGCCTGCGGGGCGCTGCTGGCACTGGCCGTGGTGCAGCCGCCGCCGCTGACCAGGGTGATCACGGGCTGGCCGCCGCCGGGCTGGCGGCTGGCGATGTGCGACGTGGGGCAGGGCGACGCGACGGTGCTCGCGGCGGGCGAGGGAACCGGGGTCGTCGTGGATGCGGGCCCGGACCCGAGGCTGGTCGACCGGTGCCTGCGCGACCTCGGCATCACCAGGATCCCCCTGGTGGTCCTCACCCACTTCCACGCCGACCATGTGGCCGGGCTGCCCGGCGTTCTGCGGGGGCGTGCGGTGGGGGCGGTCGAGACGACGGGATTCGAAGAACCCTCGGACCAGGCGGAGTTCGTCAGAAGACAGGCGGCTGCCCGGGGGATTCCGGTCCGGCATGCCCTCGCGGGGGAGCAGCGGCGCACCGGAGACCTGTCCTGGCAGGTGCTGTGGCCGCCGCCGCGTCCGGCACCGGCCCCGGAGGGTCCGAACGATGCCAGCGTCGCCCTGCTCGTACGGTCGGGAGGGCTGCGGATGCTGCTGCTCGGGGACCTCGAACCCCCGGCCCAGCAGGCCTTGTTGCGGTCACCGGCGGCCGCGGTGCTGGGCGGCGTGGACGTGCTCAAGGTGGCCCACCATGGAAATGCCTTAGTCCACAAGAACGTTGTGACCTGGGCAAACAGGCGTGAGGGTGGTCGGCGAGCAGCAAAAACCGCCCTGCCGGAGGCTTGCGGACCTCCAGCAGGGCGGTGCTCAATGCAGCACACCTGACGGTCTGTCACGAAAAGCGCCAGGGCTGGCGCTGACATCTGAACACGTGCCCTCCACTTTTGTCGAGTGCCTCGCGATCACCCGGACTGGATCATCGAACGGCGTCGCGAGCTGGGCGGACGCATCGCCGACCTGCGGACCGCCGCGCACCACACCCAGGAAAGCTTCTGCGAGGTCACCGGAATCAGTCGCCGCACCCTCCAGCGCATCGAGTCCGGCGAAGCCGACCCCCGCTACAGCGACCTGCTACGCATCGCTGCCGTCCTCGACATCCGCGTCTCCGTCCTCACCGACTGACCCCGGACACAACGGAGGCCCCGCCCATCTGCCACGGGGGGAAGCAGACAAGCGGGGCCGTCTCGGGTCGGCTACGGCCGGGGAGGAAGCGGACAGCCGACGTCGGGGTGGAAGAGGTTGGGGCAGCACACCACGGACATGCTCAGCAGGCTCTTGCCCTGGGTGTAGTGACACCAGGTGGTGTCGACGCCCCGGGACAGCCCGTCGTAGGTGTAGGCGATCAGGGTGCCCAGAGGGAGGTAGGCCCGCAAGCCGTCGGGCCTCTCGAAGGGCGGGTTGTCGGTGTAGCGCTGCTTGAGCCACTCGACGGCATCGGTGATGTCCGTCCAGGTGCGGTCGGCAGCGGTCTGCCCGCGCTTCACCAGCCAGTGGCCGGTCATGATGGGGGGCAGACCGCTGTTCTCGAACTCGTGGGCTGCCTCGCGGTACCGCTGCAGCAGGCGGATGGCCTGCTTGTCGTCGTCCGAGGTCGGAGGCGGCGGGGGGTCAGGATGTGGAGGCCGCCGGTTGCCTTCCTGGTGGTACAGGTCCGGCGATCCGATCCACGGGCCGTAGCCGTGCCAATGGCCAGCCCAGTTCTGACTGGTGAGCTTGGGTTCCTGACGTTCTCGCGTGGCGGCGGTCACGGGCGCAGACCCTAGCGCAGGCGCGGGGCGGGGGACGGGGATTCCGCCAGGGCCGCGCGGCGCAGCGTGGCGGCCATCTCCGCCGTGTCCATGTTCATCAGGGCGCCGACGAGGATGCCCCGGACGTCCTCGACGATCGCCTCGGGCTTGTCGAGGAGCTGGGTGGGCGGGATGCCGTCGCGGGCCTCGGAGTCGTCGAGGAGATGGCGGGTGAGGACCCCGGCGACCTCCTCGGCGGCCCAGTGCAGGGTGCGCTGCTTGAGCGCGAAGGTCAGGTGCAGGCTGGGCTGGGTGCCGGTCCGGTTGTGCGGGGAGTGCACCCAGCCCCTAGGCAACCAAAGCACGTCCCCGGCGTTCAGGGTGATCTCCTGCTCCGGGGCGGTGGTGGCGAGGTACTCGCGCTCGGAGGGGGTGAAGCCCCGCCGGCGGAAGTTCTCGTACTCCTCCACCGGGTGCTCGACGAACGGCCGGTGCAGGGGCCAGATCTTGCTGCCGTGGATCTGGAGGACGAGGGTGACGTAGGGGTCGAAGTGGTACCGGAGCCCATGCTGCTTGGGCGGGGTGAGGTAGGCGTTGAAGTGCGTCTCGTAGCCGGTCTCCCGGGCAACCTCGCGGCGCAGAACCGACAGCGAGGGCTTGATCGTCTGCAGCCGTCGGATCGACAGCGAGCAGCCGTCGTCCAGGTAGCGGCGTACGGCACCAGGGTTGGGCATGTCGGGGTTGGCGCTGTACTCGCGGTCGTCAACCGTCTCGCCGTCGCGGATGAGGCGCACGTTGCGGTTCGGCAGGCAGTCGTGGTCGATGAGTGCGTCGACCTCAGCCATGGTGAGCAGGGAGTCGAAGGCGTGCTCGCCGTGGTGGTAGATGCGGGGTTCGGTGGGCCAGTCACCGAAGAGTTCAGCGGCGTCGGGGACCAGGTCGGCCAGCGGCATGATGGAGCTCCTGTTCGGGTAGCGTGGCGGGGTGGCGCCCAGGGCCACCGTCCGGCCCTGGGCGCCACTGGTGTGCCGGTCAGAGGGTGGGGTTACCGGCGATCTCCGGGGTGTTCCGCAGCAGCCAGTAGAGGGCGCGCAGCTCGCCGACGGTGCCGCGCAGCTCACGGCCGGAGTCCTCCGGCTTGTTGCCGGTGATGGAGTAGCCGCCACCCTTCAGTTCGGCGATACCCAGGCAGGACTCCATGTCGGTGTTGGATCCGTCCGTGTTGCACATGTAGTCGTACGGGCCGACCAGCTCTCGACCGTAGAGACCGGTGCTGGCGGGGTCCGTGCCGCCGCTGGTGTTCGTGGTCATGGTGTTTCCTCCTTGACTGTGCGATCGGTGCCGGGCCCCTGGCTGGGACCCTGGGAGGCTGTACGCCTCCCTGCCAGTGCCGGAGCCTGTGCGGATTCGACGCCGGCAGGGATGTGTGCGGTCCCCCAACGGGACGGGCGTTGTGGGACCCGTCCCGCCGGAGTCTTGCGGGACACCGACGGGACGGGCGTTCATGGGTGCGACCCTGACCCTGCGGTCGCCGTGGGGCCCCTCACGGGGCGGGTTGCCGCGTCAGCGGCGGCGTGGGACGTTCGCGCAGCGGCAGTGGATCCGGCCGGCCGGGGTCGAGCCGCCGGAGGGGCTGGCGTGGTCGTACGGCACCCAGGCGTCGCCTGCCTCGATCGGCTTGTCGCAGGCCAGGCACATCGCCACGCCGGTCAGCGCGTCGTAGTGGTCGCACAGGGCCATGACGGACCGGGCGAGCCGCCTGACACGGTCGACCTCGCCGTAGAGGCCCGCAGCCTCGGGCTCCTCCAGACGCCGCCGGGCCTCGCCGACAGCGGCCAGCGCCACCTTCGCCGGAACGTCTTCCGGGGGCAGGACTTCGGCGAGCTGCTCGACCTGCGGGATCAGCTGCTTCAGGTAGCCGTGGAAGCCCTGGCTGAAGAGCTTCACGCTCTGGTGGCGCGGCACCGTGCGCTGGTCCAGGAGCCAGGTCGCTGCGGCGCGCATCGTGGCGGTGGACTGCGCGGGAGTCTCGGTCTCGTCGCGGGTGGCGTTCACCTGGCAGCTCCCGCCCGGCGGTGGACGGGGCAGGCGCACGGCGCGAGCTGCGTGTTCAGCGGTTCGAGGGCGGGCTCGTACCCGTGCGGCACGCTGACCGTGGCGCGCGGCGGGCTCACCACGACCCCGTCCCGGCTGACCGTGTACACCTCGATGGTCATCTTGGCCCCCCG
>NZ_JBQQCE010000193.1:0-17078 GCF_052245645.1 Streptomyces sp. KR55
GCTCGGCGTCGCTCACCGACCCGGAGGTGTCGATCACGACGCAGACCCGGGGCGGCGTACGCCGCAGGCTCGGCAGCAGCACCCCGGGGACACCGGCCGAGCGCCGGGACGGACGCCGGTAGCTGTGGTCCTCGCCCACCCCCGGCGCACCCACCGCCGAGCGGACCGCCGCCCCCAGCAACTGCCGCCACGGCTGCGGCGGATGGAACGCCTCGTCCGCCCACCGGCGCCACCCCTCCGGCGCGTCGCCCGGTCGGCCCTTGATCCCCTCTGCGACCCGGAAGCGGACCGCGTCCCGCTGCTGCCTGCTCAGCCCGTGTGCCCCGTCGGGCCCCAGCTCCCACGGCCGGTCCTGCCCGTCGGCACCACTGCCGCAGTCCAGCCAGGCCAGGTCCGCGGCAAGCCCGGACATCGACGCCGTCCGCAGGTACTCCTCCATCAGCAGCCCGTCGGGCAGCCGCAGCAGTGACGGCAGCACCGCCCCGACAGGCAGGGGCAGACCGTCACCGTAGATGTCGTCGTTGATCTCGAAGTCGGCGGCGATGTTCCGCCGCAGCCTCCCCCAGCCTTCGGCCGGGGGGATCCCCCTCTCGCTTCGCTCGCCCGGCCCGTGCTCCTCGTGCTCCCGCGCATACCGCTCGCCCCGCCCGTGGTGGTCCCGGAGCAGATGGGAGACCTCGTGCACCCACACGCCCGCCAGCTCCTCCACCGGGGTGCGCGCCACGAAGCCGGGGGAGACGTAAGCGCGCCAGTGCGTGTCCACCGCCATCGTCGGCACCGACCGGTCCTCCACCACGTGCAGTGCGAAGAGCGCGGCGGCCAGGTAGGGGCGGACCTTCACCGCGTGCAGCCGGGCGGCCAGCAACTTTTCTATGTCCAGCGGGAGTCCGGGCCGGTCGTCCGGTCCGCCGGAGCCGGCCGGCGGATTCGGCACGGTGGCCCGCACCGGGCGCGGTGGCGGGGGCGGGGACATGGGGCGCGGCACCGGGCGCCGCACGGCCCCCGTCATCGGCCCGCCCCCGTCGCCCGCCCGGCGCCGGCCGCCGCCGCGGCCCGCCCCACCGACCGGTCCGCCCGCCGGGCGAGACCGACCACCCCGGCCAGCCGCTCCACCGCCTCCGGCACCTCCCAGTCGTCGCGCCGCAGCGCGGCCAGCGCCGTCGCCGGGGCGACCAGCAGGTCCGGGGGGCCGGTCTCCAGCGCCCGGACCAGCACCGCCCAGCCCGCCTCCCACCGCTCCCGCTCCGGCCGCGCCCCGACGGCGGCCACCACCGCCTCCAGCGCCGCCTGACGCAGATCGCCCCGCACCGGCAGCTCGGCGGAGGCCGGATCGGCCAGCAGCGACTCCGGATCCGGCAGGTCCATCCGGTCCAGATGGGCGAGGAGTTCGAGCCCCGGACCGTCCCCCACCGCGCCCCGCACCAGCAGCGCCAGCACCTCCCGGGAGACGGAGGCCGCCGTGCCGAAGGCCAGCAGGGTCAACGCAGCCTCCCAGCTCCTGGGCGAGGGCCAGGCACCGCCGCGCCGCGTCTCGGTGCTCGGCAGCCGGTGGATCAGCGTCGGCCGGGCTTGAAGGAAGCCGCAGACCGCGCGCCGGGCGAAAGCCACCGCCTCCGGCAGCCGCTCCGGCACCAGCCGGGGCAGCTCCGCCCGGGGCCAGACCCCGCCCAGCCCGCGCACCACCACCTCCCGGTCGTGCACCCAGTACAGATGCACGAACCGGTTGGCCAGCGGCGGGCTCAGCTCCCACCCGTCCGCCGCCGACGCCCGCGGATTGGCGGCCGCCACGATCCGTACGCCCGGCGGCAGTTGAAGCGCACCTACCTTCCGCTCCAGGACGACCCGGAGCAGTGCGGCCTGGACGGCCGGGGTGGCGGTGGAGAGTTCGTCCAGGAAGAGCAGCCCCCGCCCGGCCCGCACGAGCTCCACCGCCCACTGCGGCGGCGCCATCGGCACCCCCTGCGCCGCCGGGTCGTCGCCCACGATGGGCAGTCCGGAGAAGTCGGACGGCTCGTGGACGCTGGCGATCACGGTCGTCAGCGGTAGGTCGAGGGAGGTGGCGAGCTGTGTCAGGGCCGCGGTCTTGCCGATGCCCGGCTCGCCCCAGAGCAGCACGGGCAGGTCGGCCGCGACGGCCAGGGTGAGCGCTTCGAGCTGCTCGTCGAGGCGCGGCTCGGTGGTGGTCGTCCGCAGGAGGGACAGGAGGTCGTCGGCGAGGGCGAGTTGGGTGCCGGTTCCGGATGCGTCGGCGGGGGTGGGTGCGGGCTTGTCGGCGGCCGGGACCGGGGCGGGCAGAAGGGTACTGGAAGTCATGGTCATCACCTGGGGTGGGATAAGGGGATGGGACGGCCCGTCCCGGATGTCGTGCGGGAGTGCGGCGCGGAATGCGCGGCGCGAGCAGGGGAGTTGGGACGGGATCAGCCGAACAGGCCGGTGCGGGGCCGGGCCCGGCTGCTCCGCTTACGGCGCATCGCGGGAGGCGTACGGCGGTCGATCCGGGAACGGTGCCACGCCTCCGCGTGCCCCACGCCCGAGGCGTTCCCGCCCCCCACCGCACCCGCACCGGGGTGCACGGCGACCAGCCCCGAGCGGAAGAGCCCGTGGTCGATACGGCGGGCCGCAGCCGATTCCAGTGCCTCCCGGAGCGGCCCGTCGCGCAGGACCGCACCGGGACCGAGCAGCCCCTCGACCACGTCCAGCGCCCCGGCGACGTCACCGTGGGCGAGCCGCTCCCGGACCGCAGGCAGTGCCTCCGGGTTGCGGTGCACCGCGTCGATCGCCCGCAGGCACGGCAGCGCCGGCCCGCCGAGCGCCACCAACAGCTCCTCCCGGTGCAGTTGGGCCGGGTCGTGATCGATCGCCGTCAGCACCCCCTCCCGCAGCGCGATCCGGTGGACCTCGCCCCGGCACTCCACCCGGTGCGGATCGCCGGGCTCGGGGACGGGGCCGGCCACCGGGGCCGAGCCGGACGCGGCCACCGAGCCGGACGCCGCCAGTGCTGCGGCGACGAGCGGATGCAGCCGCTCGGCCGCGATCAGCCCGGCCTGCAGCAGCTCCAGATCCGGAAGGACCCGGGCCGCCGCCTCAGGTAGCACCGGAAGCGCTGCGACCTCCTGCGGTGGCAGCGCCTCCCGCAGTGGCCGGAACGTCGGGGCATGGCTGTCGTCGGGGGCGACGAGTTCGAACACGGCGCGGCTCCGCGCACCGAGCCGCACGGTGAAGGCCCCGCGAGGGCGACCCTCGGCCCGCAACAGCAACTCCGCCTCGGCGGCCCAACGTGCCACCGCCCACGCGGAATCGTGGAGGGCAGGCCGATCGGGACGATCTGGCAGGACTGGTCGACCGGGTAGGTGGATCCGGTCGGGCGGCACCACGGGCGGCACCCCGCCCGCACCGCACCGCCGCGCCAGTTCGCCGCTCCGCCCGGAGTCCCAGAGATGCCGGTGCAGGTCGAGCCGGAAACGCCGGTCGGGATGCGGATGCGGATGGTGCCCGGGGACACCGGGGGCACCGTTCCCGGACCCCTCCCACAGGGCCAGGGACATCCGCTGTCCGGCGTCCGCCCAGGCCGGCGGTGTCCGCACCACCAAGTGCAGCGGCGTGTCGCCGGAACTCCGGTAACGGGCCAGGGAGATGGTCAGACCGGGCCGGAGCCGCCCGTCGGGGGCGATCCTGGGCATGTGCCAGCGGAGCAGATCCGGCGCCAGCAGACGCAGATCTGCACGGAGGCGGGTGACGAGATCGGTGCCGTGGCGGTCGCGCACGGCGCGCAGATCGAGATCGACGTCGATCCGGGCGGCGGCGCAGGCCCCCGCCCAGTCACCGACCACACGCCGCGCGGTCGCGGTCTCGATCATGGACGGTGGCACGGCGTACTCACGCACGCGCTGCCACATCAACAAGCGGGACGGAATCGTGTTCGCGAAGTGATGTGCCATCAGCACTCACCTTGCGCGAACGATTCCCCCAATCCGTAAGAGCAGAGGTTCTTCATCTGCAGCATCGTAACCACCCCGATAACGATCTGTCAGTCCCCTTGGACCGCCCATCGACCTTCCTCGCCGGGACGAAGGACATACTCGCCAGGACCGATCACTCTCCCGGCCACGGCAGCCGCGCCTTGCCGTGCCGGGCGAGTTGTCACCTCGTCGTACCTTCGGGGGAAGGGCCGTCTCGTTCCCAACAGGCCGTCACAGACAAGGAGTTGAATATGGGCGCACAGGACGAGCAGGACACGGCCAAGAGGCTGCGGGCGATCAGCGACGAGCTGTCGGACCGTTTCTACGAGCGGGCCGACGTGGTGCGGACGCTGGTGGTGACGCTGCTGGCCGGACAGCACTCGTTGGTGCTCGGCCCACCCGGAACGGCGAAGTCCGAGATGGCCCGGGAGCTCACGGGCAGGGTCGAGGGGGCGTCGTACTGGGAGATCCTGCTGTCGAAGTTCACCGCGCCGACGAGGATGTTCGGTCCCATCGACGTCGCCGCGCTGGCCCGGGGTGAGTACCGCCAGGTGTACGAAGGCCGTGCCACGACCGCGCATGTCGCGTTCATCGACGAGATCTTCAAGTGCTCCACGGCGGCGCTGAACGAGACGTTGGGCTACCTCAACGAGCGGATCTACCACCCGGAGAACGGCGGCGAGCCGATCCGCTGCCCTCTGATCGGGGCCATCACGGCGAGCAACGAACTGCCCAGCGAGGAGGATGCGGCCGCGATCTACGACCGGCTGCTGGTGCGGATCGAGGTCGGGTACCTGGAAGACCCCTCGAACTTCGCCGCGCTGGTCCGCTCCGCCGTCAGCCGCCCGGCGGCGCCGTCCCGGACCACGGTCGAACTGGCCGCGTTGCAGTCCGCCGTGACCGAAGCCGTCCCGGCCGTGGACGTCCCCGATGTGATCGTGGATGCGGTGTGTACGCTGCGGGCCGCCCTGCGCCGCAAGGAACTCGTCGCCTCCGACCGCCGCTGGCGGCAGGCGGTGGGCCTGCTTCAGGCGTCCGCGTACCTCGACGGCCGCCCGGCGGTCGCCGAGACCGACCTGTCGGTGCTGACTCACGTGCTGTGGGACTCGCCCGCCGAGCGTCCGACCGTAGAGCGCGAGGTGCTGCACCTGGTCAACCCCGACGCCAAGGAGGCGCTCGACCTGGCCGACACCATCGATGAGCTGGAGGCCCAGCTCGACGCCATGGCCGGGCAGTCCCGCGAGGCGCTGAGTGAGTGGGTCATCAAGAAGGCCCACAACCAACTCGCCATGGCGGGGAAGCGGCTGGAGAAGCTGCGCGAGGAGGCGGCGGCCGCCGGCCGCTCCACTGCCGCCATCGACCGAGTCACCGGCCGCCAGCGCGCCGTCCGCGCCCGCGTTCTCACCGAGGCCCTCGGCATGGACGCGAGCATGGTGCAGGCCCAACTCTGAACACCAGGGGATCAGGACCATGGGCAAGGCACCGAGCAACCTCAACGAGCTGGCGAGCCGGGCCGGGAAGTGGCTGGGCCTGTTCACCGCCGCTCCCGAGCGGCACACCACGGCCGTGGTCGCGGACCGGTTCGACCGGATCGCATGGCGCGACACCTACGAGCAGTCGGCCGGACTGCGCGAGCTGGCCGAGGAGCTGAACGAGCGCTACGACCACACCACCGACCTCCTGATCGACGCGTTCCTGGCCGCCTACAAGGTCAGCCCGCGGTTGCGCGAGCGCGAGGAGATGAGTCCTTCCCGGCTGGTCAACCACCAGGCCATCACCTCACTGCTGGACTCACCGGAGTTCGCCGAGCTGCACCGGGAGACGGCCGGCGACCCCTACGCCGCCGCCATGGCCGTACTTGCCCAGGCCACCGCGCTGAGGGGGCTGCTGGAGCGCTCCCGGGAGGCCCAGGCAAAGGCCGAGCAGGCGAAGAAGGCCCAGCAGGGCGCCGAAGG
Source organism: Streptomyces sp. KR55 (assembly GCF_052245645.1). Classification (NCBI taxonomy): domain Bacteria; kingdom Bacillati; phylum Actinomycetota; class Actinomycetes; order Kitasatosporales; family Streptomycetaceae; genus Streptomyces; species Streptomyces sp. KR55. The sequence goes on from NZ_JBQQCE010000193.1 coordinate 5,915, forward strand.
CGCGGCGGCCGCCGTGGGCGAGGCGCTCCAGCAGGCCGCCGACGGGGCCGACGAGGACGGCACCGTGCCGCCCCCGGCCGCCGACGCCGTACAACTGGCGATCGAGGCCGCCGGGGCCGCCGGGGCCATCGCGCGGCAGGCCGCCCAGGACGCCGCGCAGGCTCTCACGGCGGCGGCCCCCGGTATCCGTGCCACCGCGCGGACCGCGGCGGCGAAGGCCGCCGAGGCCGTACGCGAGGAGGCCGCGCTGATACGGGCATGGGGTGTCGGTACCGGCGAGCTGGAGCGGATGCCGTACGACCAGCGGGCCCGGCTCGCCGAGCGGCTGCGCACCGGCCGTCTCGCAGAGTGGGCCGAGCTGATCGGTCGCTTCCGGCAGATGGCCGGCGGTGAGCGCGCCCGCAAGGTGGAGAACGCCGCCGGGGAGCTGGTCGGCGTCACGCTCGGCAACGACCTCTCCCGCGTCATCCCCTCCGAGCTGGCGGGCCTCGGCCTGCCTGAGCTGCGTGCGGTGTTCGCCGCGCGCTACGCCGCCGGGGAGCTGATGCTCTACGACAGCCAGGGAGAGCAGACCACCGGCCGGGGCGCCATCATCGCGTGCGTCGACACCTCGCACTCCATGTACGAGGCAGGGCCCGGCGGGGTCAGCCGGGAGGCGTGGGCCAAGGCGTGTGCCCTGGCGCTGCTGGATCAGGCCCGCCACGCGGGGCGTGACTTCGTCGGCATCCTGTTCTCCGCCGCCGACAAGCTCCAGGTCTTCCGCTTCCCGGCCGGCCAGCCCACCGACATCGCCCGCGTCCTCGACTTCGCGGAGACCTTCCTCGGCGGGGGCACCAGCTACCAGAGGCCGCTGACAGCGGCCGGCGAACTGCTGGAGGAGGAGTTCAACGACGCCGCCCGCATGCGCGGCGACATCGTGATGCTCACCGACGACGACTGCGGTGTCACCGAGGAATGGATGCGAGGCTGGAACGACGCCAAGCACCGGCTGGGCTTCCGGGTCTTCGGCGTGGCCGTCGGCGCCCCACGTGTCGCCGAAGCCGACTCGGTCCTGGACGCCCTGTGTGACAACCTCCGCTCCATCGAGGACCTCACCGACGTCCACGCCGCCGCCGACCTCTTCCGCGTGATCTGACCCGGCCTGCTCCCACGTTCCCGAGGACTCCGCCCTCGGCGGCGCTCAGCCAACCCTACGATGGCCGGCATGCCTCCGAGGGACCGTCAGGTCAGTGCCGAGATAGGTCTTCCGTTCCTGAAGATCGGGACGAACGATGTTGGCGCGTTCTTCAAGCGTCGTGCGCGTCAACCCAGCGGTCCCTTCCTGCTCATCTCGGTGAGCAGCGGGTTGGCTCTCGACACTGCTCTGAACAGTGCCGACGGCAGCCATCCGCATCTATGGGGACCACATGGCCAACCTCATCAGCTGTGGTACCTCCAGGCGGCTGACCATGGCAGGGAGGTGTACATCGTCTCCGCAAGCAACAACTTGCTGCTTGACGGACAGGGCGCAGCGGCCGGTCACCATCCCCGCATGCGAGGTCGCGGCGATAACGGTGCGGCTTGGCAACGGTGGCACGTCTTTCCTGCTCCTGGGCTTCGGGCGCATCGCATCATCAATGCAGGCACAGGCCAGGCATTGGATTGCCCGCCCGAAGCTGAGGCGCGAACTATGCCGGTGCTCTGGGAGCCCCACGACGGAGAGAACCAAACGTGGCTACTGGCCATGCCATTCGTGATACCGGAGGACGGATCCTGAAGATGCCAGGCGGACTGTTCGGTGTCGCTGGGCTAGATGTTCTGTAAGACGCACATAGGCGATATCGCACGCGCAATCAGCTGGCGCGTCGGCCGCCTGAGGTAAGGGTCGTGCCCTGGGCCCCAGACGTGGTGTAGGTCCGCGCGACCCCTTCCGGGACCGCGCTGACCTCCTGCCGACTGAACCTCTCGGCCCGCTCCGCCCTGCCCGTCACGGTCGACATCCGTCTGCCGCACCGTATGCCCGTCTCCGTGGAGACCACGGCGTACTTCGTGATCGCCGAGGCCCTGACCAACGCCGTCAAGCACAGCGAGGCGACCCGAGTCGACGTGCACGCCCGCCTGCACACCGACATCCTCGCTCTGTCCGTCAGCGACGACGGCATCGGCGGCGCCACCCCAGAGGCGGGCACCGGCCTCATCGGCCTGGCCGACCGCGTCGCCGCGGCAGACGGCAGATTCCGCATTTCCAGCCCTCAGGGCGGACCTACCCTGCTGCACGTGGAGCTGCCGTGCCGCTGACCGTCGTGCTCGCCGAGGACTCCCCGCTGATGCGGGACGGCGGCCTGGTCGGTGTGCTCACCCGCTTCGGCCATCAGGTGCTCGCCGCCGTCGGCGACGCGGACGCACTGGGGCCAGTTCAGGGACGTGCGGACTGTCGAATCAATCACCACGACCTCACTACCCGTGACGTGGGGCGCCGTTAGAGGTAACGTGCGCCGTACACTTTTCAGCCTGCTGGCCGATATGCAACCAGGGACTGTGATGCAGGAACGTTTGATGTTGCCCGCTCATGCCCGCCAGGAGATGGTGTCCACCGATCCCCAGGGGTGGCATGTCCCTGACATCATGGGCGGTGGCAAGGCGGTTGAGCGCCATATGGTGCTTCTGGCGGTGTTGCCAGCCGTGCTGGTCGCGATCACCGGATCCGCAGCCGCTGCTCTCCTGTTCACCGCAGGCGTGGGCCACGTCGACAAGAGCGCCTTCTGGGGTCTGCTCAATGGCACGCTGCTGCTCGTCTGCATGATCCTCTCGGGCGCAGCATTCATCGCCGCCGGGAAGGCGCGGGCCGTGGCGCGCCGCCATATCGAGTTGAGCTCGTTCGCGGCACGGTGCCGGGCTGAACTGGCTGAATTGCGACGGCAGATGGAGCCTGGCCAACAGCTGACGGAAGATCAGCGTAATCAGCCCAGCCCGTTGCCCGAGCGGACGGGTGAGGCGCTGGAACGGCTGGGGCAAGAGATCGCATCCGCCCAGCGCGTTGCCGAGGCGAATGTGGTGGAGCTCGGGGCGCGGGAGCGTGGCGGCGAGCACTTCGAGGTCTTCGCCAATCTGGCCCGAAGGCTGGAGTCTCTCGTGCACCGCGAGATCGGGCTGCTGGACGACCTGGAGAACGAGGTCGAGAACCCGGACCTGCTCAAAGGCTTGTTCCATGTGGACCACCTGGCCACCCGTATCCGGCGATACGCCGAGAATCTCGCCGTGCTCGGCGGCGACGTCTCCTATCGCCAGTGGACCCGACCGGTCAGCATGGCCGATGTGATGCGTTCCGCGGCTGCCGAGATCGAGCAGTACTCGCGGGTCAAGATGGTGCCTCCGGTGGACGGGACGGTGAGCGGGCACGCGGTCGTCGACGTGGTGCACCTGCTGGCGGAGCTGGTGGAGAACGCCACGGTGTTCTCCCGTCCCCAGACCCAGGTGCTGCTGCGTGCCGAGCACGTCACCGCCGGGCTGGCGATCGAGGTCGAGGACCGCGGTCTGGGCATGACCTCCACCGAGCGGGACCAGATGAACGCCCTGCTCGCCTCCCCTGAGGGGATCGCCTTGGGCGAGCTGCTCAAGGACGGTCGCATCGGCCTGTATGTGGTCTCTGTGCTGGCCCGGCGGCACGGCATCGTCGTACAACTCCAGAGCAACGTCTACGGCGGTACACAGGCGGTGGTGGTGCTGCCGCACGAACTGCTGGGCCAGGGCCCGGACGTGGTGGAATCACAGCAGCAACAGTCGGACCTCACTTCCGCCGCCCCTCATGGACACGCCGACGACTCGACGGAGCAGGCACTTACGCCGGACACGTCTGTCGCTCGGGGCCCGGTACCCGCACCGGTGGCCGAACCGCTACTCGCCCCCGTCACGGCCCCCACGCAGGAAGATGCTCCCCCCGCGCTGCCCCAGCGGCGCCGTCAGGAGCACCTCGCCCCGGAATTGCGGCAGTCTCCCCGCGCTGCTGTGGCGCCCAAGGAAGACGATCACGATCCCGGCCTGATGGCCGCGTTTCAGAGCGGTGTTCGCCTGGCTGAGGACTCCGAGGAAACTGACACCTCCCCGTCCGTCGGCGGGGAGATTCGACCGGACCCGGCCCCCTAGCAGTTTCACGTCATTGAGGAGAAGTGGGCAATTGTGGTGAGCGAAGATCTCTCTTGGCTGTTGAGCGGCCTTGTGCAGCGCGTACCGCATACGCGGAGCGCACTGCTGTTGTCCTCGGACGGTCTGGTGATGGCCTCGGACGGACTGGACAAAGACGCGGCGGATCATCTGGCGGCCCTCGCCAGCGGGCTCCACTCTCTGGCGCGCAGTGCCGGCAAGCGATTCGATGACGGCGGTGATGTGCGGCAGATCGTGACCGAACTCAACAGCTCGATGCTTTTTGTCTCCGCGGCCGGGCAGGGCGCCCTGTTGGCAGTGCTGGCCGGGCGCGAGGCGGATGTGCCGGTGCTGGGCTACGAGATGACCATGATGGTGAAGAGCGTCCGCAGCCACCTGGGGGCCGCTCCCCGTCAGCCGGCGGGGCAGTGAGAGATGCCGGATGACCCGGACGACCCGCATAGGCCGTTGCTCGATGATGCCCTGGGGCGGCTGGTTCGGCCGTACACCGTCAGTGACGGACGCACCAGACCCACCTGCCAATTCGACTTGATGACCATGGTGGTGGCCACGGGTACCGTGCTGCGGACCAACCTCGGATTGGATCACGGGCATGTGCTTGACCTGTGTCGGACGCCGGTCACGGTGGCCGAGATCGCGGGGCACACGCGCATGCCCGCAACGGTGGTCAAGGTGCTGCTGTCCGACTTGGTGGAGCGGGGGGCGGTCGTCACACGGCGCTTCGACACGGGAACACGGGGGTCATACTCTCCCCCCGATCTAGATCTATTGGAGGCGGTGCGGGATGGGCTCCTCAAACGACTCTGAGGCACCTGGCGCTGACTCCCTTCCGATGGGGATCAAGGTTTTGGTCGCCGGGGGTTTCGGGGTGGGCAAGACCACCTTTGTGGGAGCAGTGAGCGAAATTGAGCCGCTGAGCACGGAAGAGCTGCTGACCGAGATCAGTGCTGCCACGGACAGGTTGGAGGGGGTGGAGAACAAGGCCACCACCACGGTCGCGATGGACTTCGGCCGGATCACCCTCAGCCCCCACCACGTGCTCTATCTGTTCGGCACGCCCGGGCAGGAGCGCTTTTGGTTCATGTGGGACGAGATGTCCGCCGGTGCGCTCGGTGCGGTAGTGCTCGCCGACACCCGTCGGCTGGACCACAGTTTCGCGGCGGTCGACTTCTTCGAAGCGCGTGGCATCGACTTCGTCGTCGCGGTCAATGAGTTCGACGGGGCGCACCGCTACCAACCGGAACAGGTGCGGGCGGCGCTGGATCTCAAACCCGAGGTCCCGGTGGTCCTGTGTGATGCCCGCCTGTCCAGCTCGGGTATTCGGGTTCTACTTTCCCTCGTGCAGCATCTGATCACTTCAAGGAGTTCGCATGGCTGAGATGGTGTACAAGTCTCCCTTCGGAGGGGGGGACATAGCGATCGCCGTGCGCCATCTGCTTCTCCCTCCGGAGGACCCTGAGGCAGAGGCCCGGACACGCCGGCTTCGGGAACTGGGTATCGAGGACAAGCCCGTTCCGGAGTTCGATGACTTCGCACGTGAACTCGCGCAGCGCACCGGGGGGTGTTACGCGGGGGTCAACTTCCTTGTCGACGAGAGCCGTCAGTACTACGCGGGCTTGTACAGCGCGGCCGCCGACACAACCGTGAACCTGGAGTCCCCCCTTCTCGACGATCCCGTGCCCGGCCGGGTGCTGCCTCGTGCCTTCGACATTGGTTTCTGCCCGCATGTGGTCAGACGGCGCAAGGCTCTGGTGCTGGAGGATGTCCGCGACTATCCACGTTTTGCCGGGAACCACGTGGTCGACGCCATCGGGATCCACTCCTACCTGGGCGCTCCGCTGATCGACAACACGGGCATGGTGCTGGGCACGATCTGCGTGGTGGACCAGGATCCGCATCCCTGGGGTCAACAGGGGCTGGAGACCATCAAGACGATGGCGGCCGACCTGGTGGAGCGCATCGAGCGGCGGGCGCACGGCTCGTGAGGAAGCCTGTTTGAGAGAGGGTCTTCGGGCGCGGCAGGAGCGAGCACCTCTCATCAGCGGCTGTGCCCGGCCGATCCACCCGCAGCGCTGAGAACACCCGGTGGACACGTGCACGGGGACGTGTGAACCATGGTTGGCCGCGGCTCGCCGCCCGATCTGGTGCGCGCCGGGCGCAGAACTCGTGGAGTGCTTGCCGTACTGACGGTGCGGACGGTGCCCTGGGCGTCGCACACCTGCGGATACGACGAGCCCGGTCTGCGTGCCCCCGGAGAGCCTCGGACCGGAGAACGCCGTCCGGCACCTCATCGGCCCGGCTGCCGGCAGGAACTGCGCGGCGTTCACCGGGGTAGTGCCACTCACAGCTGTTGCGTGCGTCGGGTGAGCACCTGTGAATCGATGTCTTACGAACGGGAAACGAGGCGCCTGCCGGGCCGCCTCTAGCCTCGCGGAGCATGAGGGGGAACCGAATCCGCCGACCTGACCAGTCCGTCCGCATTCCCGGCTGGGGCTCCATCCGCGGCCGTATGGGAATCGTCCTTGCCGTGCCCACCTGTCTGCTCCTCGCCCTGACCGGGCTGGGCGTTGCCGACCGCGCCCACGACTGGTCCGCCGCGCGGGCCACGGAGTCCCAGGTCGGCATCCTGCTGCGGGAGCAGGACCTCGTCCGTGAGCTCCAGCGTGAACGCGGCCTCACCAACGGCCTGTTGAGCGGCGCTGAGCAGTACCGGAACGATGTCCGCAGGCAGCGGGCGCGCACCGACAACGCGCGTGCGTCCTTGAGGGCGGCGCTCTCGGAGGAGAGCGGCGATCTGCCCGAGGCCGCGGCCTCCGCCTTACGCCAGGCCCAGCTCCCGCTCGCCGACCTCACCGGAACCCGCACCGCCGTCGACACCGGCACGGCCGACCGCACTGCCACACTCCGCTTCTACACCGGGGCCGTCACCACCCTGATCGACGCCGAAGGGGCCGGCGCGCCTGACGGCGACCGCCGTATCGCGCAAGGCGTGCAGGCGCTGCAGGCCCTGGCGCGTGCCACGGAGGCCGTGGCCCTCGAACGCGGCTCCCTGAACGGCGTGTTCGCGGCACGGCGGTTCCACTCCGGCGAGTACCTCGACTTCACCGATATCCGCGCCACGCGGGTCGCCGCCCTCGGCCAGTTCCGCCAACTTGCCGACAACGGCCAGAAGTCATCCCTCGACCAAGCCTTCGGGACGGCTGCCGCCCGCCGCGTCACCGGGTACGAAGCCAAGGCCGAGGCGGGCGCCGACGGCTCGTCGCTCGACGTCGACCCTGCCCGCTGGTGGGCCGACATGACGACGCTCGTCGATGATCTGCACGGCGTGCAGAAACAGGTCGGTGACGACGTACGGGCACGAGCGGACCAGGTCGGCGGCGCGGCCACCCGGGAACTCATCGGCTTCCTGGCGCTGGGCGCGCTGATCCTCGCCGTGGCCTCCGCCCTCGCGGTGTTCTCGGCCCGCTCCATCACCCGTCCCCTGGGCGCCCTGGCCGACGAGGCCGACGCAGTCGCGGGCACCAGGCTGCCGGACGTGGTCAAGTACATCCAGGAGACCGACCCCGACACCCCGTTGCCCGCGGAGCGCGAGGCGACCGAAGTCCCCGGCACCGCACGGGAGATCAACCGGCTGGCCGCCGCTCTGCGCAATGTCGAGCGCACAGCCGTGGGCCTCGCCGTCGAACAGGCCGTCCTGCGCCGCAACAGCACCGAGTCCCTGGCCAGTCTCGGCCGCCGCAACCAGGCGCTCGTCAGCCGCCAGCTCGGGCTGATCACCACCCTGGAGAGCCAGGAACTCGATCCGGACGCCCTCGCCGAGCTCTTCGAGCTCGACCATCTGGCGACGCGCATGCGCCGCAACGCCGAGTCCCTGCTTGTCCTCGCCGGCGAGGAGCCCCCGGCGCGCCGCTGGCCCAGCGCGGTCACCGTCATCGAGGTGGTGCAGTCGGCCCTCTCCGAGGTCGAGCAGTACCAGCGCGTCGCAGTCACCGACATCGAGCAGTGCCGCGTCCGTGGCCACTGTGTCGCCGAACTCTCCCACCTGCTCGCCGAGTTGGTCGAGAACGCGCTCATGTTCAGCCCGCCCCAGCAGCCCGTCGCGGTGTACGGCTGGCGGGACGGCGGCGAGTACTGCCTCGCCGTGGTCGACCGGGGAATCGGGATGACCGCGCAGCGGATGGCACAGGCCAACGCCCTGCTGTCCGGCAAGGGCGGCTCCCAGCTCGCTGCGCCCACCCGGTTCCTCGGCCACCACGTTGTCGGTGCGCTCGCGAACCGCCTCGGCGCCCATGTCGAGCTGCGTCCCACGGAGGGCTCGGGCGTCACGGCGTACGTCGCCCTGCCCACCACGCTCGTCCAACAGCCCGACGCCTCGACCACCGCAGCAGCCACATGAGTGACCACTGGCGGCCCCCCGACGGCGAGGGCAAGCCGGCCGTCGTCCGCCGAGCAGCTGTACGGGACGGCGGCGGAGGCATGTGTGTCGGACCGGCAGCCGGATGTCGGCTGCCGGTCCGTCCGCGCGTCTACTCGGTGAGGTGCTCCTCCAGGTCGGCGAGGACCTCGTCGGCGGCCATCACGCCGAGGCCGAGGTACCAGGTCTCGTCCGGGACGTCGTACGCGTGCCCGGCCTTGACGGCGTCGAGGTTCTTCCACAGCGGGTTGCCCTGCGCTGTGGACTTGTCCGTGGCCTTCGGGTCGCCGTAGACGCCGGTGAAGATGTAGTCGGCGTCGGCCTGGTCGATGTTCTCGGCGCTGATCTCGGCGGCGAGGTCCTCGATGTCCTGGTTCTTCGGACGGGGGACCTCGAGGTCCTTGAGGATCGTGCCGATGAAAGAGGCGTTCGCGTAGAGGCGGATCACGCCGTCCGGCAGGTAACGGACCATCGAGATGGTCGGCTTGTCGGCGCCGAGCTTCGCCTTCAGCGCCGCCACCTTCTCGTCGTACTCCGCGAGCTGCGCCTTGGCCTCGGCGGTCTTGTCCAGGGCGGCCGCGTTGAGGAGGTAGTTCTCCTTCCATGTGAAGCCCGGGCGCAGGGAGAAGACGGTCGGTGCGATCTGCGACAGCTCGTCGTACTTGTCGGCGGCGCGCAGCTGGCTGCCGAGGATCAGGTCGGGCTTGAGCGCGGCGATGGCCTCGAGGTTGAGGTTGTTGATGGTGCCGACGTTCTTCGGGCTGCCCGCGTCCTTCTTCAGGTACGAAGGCAGCTCGGGGGAGCCCTCGGTGGGGGCGAGGCCGACCGGCTTGATGCCGAGCGACACCACGTTGTCGAGCTCGCCGACGTCCAGGACGACGACGCGCTTGGGCTGGGCCTTGATCTCGGTCTCGCCCATGGCGTGCTCGACGGTCCGCGGCCACTCGCCCGCCTTGGCGTCGGTGCCCATCGCCGCGGTCTGCTCCGCCGCCTTCGAGAAGTCCTCGCCGCCCTGGGCGACCGCCTTCTTGTCGCCGGATCCGGCGGAACCGCCCGCGGACGACTCCTCGCCGCTTCCGGAGGAACCGCCGCAGGCCGTCAGCGAAAGCGCGGCGGCGAGGGCGAGGGCTGCGGCGGCGGTACCGCGGCGGCTGGCAGACATGGGAAGGCTCCCGTCGTACGAATGAAACTTAGGCGAGCCTTACTTTATGAGAAGCCTGCGCATCCGGAACATCCGGAGCATGTGGCTCCGATCACGTTCCCGGTACGGCCTGCTCGGGCACGGCCGTATGCGTCGAACGCGGCGGTCCGGGCACCACCAGCGGATCGCCCGTCACCGGATCCGGTACGACGACCGACGCGAGCCCGAAGACCTCCTCCACCAGCTCCGCGGTGACGACGTCGGCCGGCGCGCCCTGCGCCACGATCCGGCCCGCCTTCATGGCGACGATGTGGTCGGCGTACCGGGCCGCCTGGTTCAGGTCGTGCAGCACGGCGACCACGGTCCGGCCCCGCTCCTGGTTCAACTGCCGTACCAGGTCCAGGACTTCCACCTGGTGGGCGATGTCGAGATAGGTCGTCGGCTCGTCGAGCAGCAGGACGTCGGTGTCCTGGGCGAGGGCCATCGCGATCCACACGCGCTGACGCTGACCGCCCGACAGCTCGTCGACCGGCCGTTCGGCGAGCTCGGCGGTCCCGGTGCGCTCCATCGCCCGGGCGACGGCCGTCTCGTCCGCCTCCGACCACTGCTGCCACCACTTCTGGTGCGGCTGCCGGCCGCGCGAGACGAGGTCGGCGACCGTGATGCCCTCCGGCGGCACGGGCGTCTGCGGCAGCAGGCCGACGGCCCGGGCGATCCGCCGGGTCGGGATGCGGGACAGCTCGGTACCGTCGAGCAGCACCGCACCGCGCTTCGGCTTGAGCAGTCGGCCCAGGGCGCGCAACAGGGTCGACTTTCCGCAGGCGTTGGGCCCGACGATGACGGTGACCTTCCCGTCCGGGACCTGAAGGTCCAGGCCGTCCACGACCGTGCGGTCCTCGTAGGCGAGGGTGAGCCCTTGGGCGGTGAGACGGTTGCCGGTCACGCGGTTCCTCCTGAACGGCTGCTACGGGAGCTGACGATCAGCCACATCAGATACGGGGCGCCCACCAGGGCGGTGAACACGCCGACCGGCAGCTCGGTCGGAGAGAAGAGGCTGCGGGCCAGCAGGTCGGCGACGGTCACGATCAGCGCACCCATGAGCGCCGAGCACAGCAGTGGGATGTGCGGGGTACGGGTGAGCCTGCGGGCGATCTGCGGGGCGAGCAGCGCCACGAAGTCCACCGGTCCGGCGGCGCCGGTCGCCACGGACGCCAGCACCACACCGAGCGCGCCGAGCCCGAGCCGGTCCCGGTCGAGCCGGGTGCCGAGGGCGGTGGCGGTGTCGTCGTCGAGGCCCGCGCCACGCTGGGCGCGGGCCGCCCACAGCAGGAACGGTACGAGCAGCAGCAGTACGGTCGCCAGCGGTGCGGCCTGGTCGTAGCCACGGCCGTTGAGGGAGCCGGTGAGCCAGACCTTGGCCTGCTGGGCGACCAGGTAGTCGCCCTTGGTCACGAACAGCCGGGTCAGTG
>NZ_JBQQCE010000194.1:0-17078 GCF_052245645.1 Streptomyces sp. KR55
GGTGCCCTTGGAGACCCGGGACTTGGTGGTGAAGGACGCGGCGAACACCGACTGGGTGGCCACCGGGCCCTCGTCGCCGGCCTCCAGGTCGACGGCGTCGGTGATGATGCCGGAGCCGATGCGCAGCGCCAGACGGGCGGCGATCTCCTTGCCCTCGGCGGAGGAGGGGACGAGGACGGCGGCCGGGGACACGGCCTCGACGGCGGCCTGCAGGGCGTCCACCTTCGGTACGACCAGGTAGTCGGCGTACTCGGCGGCGTCGTGCGTGAGCACCTTGACCGCGCCGTGCTCGGCGAGCGTGGACGCGGTGTCGGCGGCACCGCCTCCCAGCGCGACGGCGACGGGCTCGCCGATGCGGCGGGCCAGGGTCAGCAGCTCCAGGGTGGGCTTGCGGACGGCACCGTCCACGTGGTCGACGTAGACGAGAACTTCAGCCATGGGACTTCTTCTCTCCTGCTTGCGAAGTATGAGGGGCGGTCGGCGAATTCGAGCTCAGATGAACTTCTGGCTCGCGAGGAACTCAGCGAGCTGCTTGCCGCCCTCGCCCTCGTCCTTGACGATCGTGCCGGCCGTGCGGGCCGGGCGCTCGGCCGCGGCGTCCACGGTGGTGTAGGCGCCCTCGAGACCGACCTCCTCGGCCTCGATCTCCAGGTCCTCGAGGTCCCAGGACTCCACCGGCTTCTTCTTGGCGGCCATGATGCCCTTGAAGGACGGGTAACGCGCCTCGCCCGACTGGTCGGTGACCGACACGACCGCCGGAAGCTGCGCCTCCAGCTGCTCGCTCGCGGCGTCGCCGTCGCGGCGGCCCTTGACCGTGCCGTCCTCGACGGAAACCTCGGACAGCAGGGTCACCTGCGGGACACCCAGACGCTCGGCCAGCAGGGCCGGGACGACGCCCATGGTGCCGTCGGTGGAGGCCATGCCGGAGATGACCAGGTCGTAGCCCGCCTTCTCGATCGCCTTGGCCAGCACCAGCGAGGTGCCGATGGCGTCGGTGCCGTGCAGGTCGTCGTCCTCGACGTGGATCGCCTTGTCGGCGCCCATCGACAGGGCCTTGCGCAGGGCGTCCTTGGCGTCCTCCGGGCCCACCGTCAGGACGGTGACCTCGGCGTCGTCCGCATCCTCGGCGATCTGCAGCGCCTGCTCGACCGCATACTCGTCCAGCTCGGAGAGCAGACCGTCCACGTCGTCCCGGTCGACGGTCAGGTCATCGGCGAAGTGCCGGTCGCCAGTGGCGTCGGGCACGTACTTCACAGTGACAACGATCCTCAAGCTCACGCCGGCTCTCCTACTGCATCGTCATTTCTCGGCTGCCTGCTTGCAGGCAGCATAGGCGCCTGAAGCGGCCGATCCCGGTCGGGGCGACCCTCGCTCCGACCGAAACATTACTCGCCAGTACAGCCAGTTCTTTCCCGCTAAGCAAGCGCTTTGAACTGTGACCTTCGCAACGCAGCGTAACCGGAACTGGACGGCTTCGCAGGACGGTCGGGCCGTGCTCAGTCACGCAGGGCATTGAAGCGCCCCTGGTGGTACAGGAGCGGGCGGCCCGCCCCGGCCGGATCACCGAGAACGACCTCCGCGAGCACGATGTGATGGTCGCCGGCGGGCACGCGCGCGTGGACCCGGCCCACCAGCCAGGCCAGCACGTCGTCGAGCACGGGAACGCCTTCAGGACCCTCGCGCCAGCCGGTGGGGGCGCCGAACCGGTCGGCGCCGCTTCGGGCGAAGGTGGCGGCCAGCTCCTGCTGGTGCTCGCCGAGTATGTGGACCCCCACGTGGCCGGCCTCGGAGATCGCCGCCCAACTGGAGGAGCCCGTGCCGATCCCGAAGGAGAGCATCGGCGGCTCCACGGAGACCGACGTGAGGGACGTGGCGGTGAAGCCGACCGGGCCGTCGTCGCCCCGCGCGGTGATCACGGCGACTCCGGCCGCGTGCCGCCGGAAGACGGCGCGGAGCAGATCGGGTGAGGCGGTACGGGGGGCGGCTAGGTCGGGGGTGGCCGTCATGAAGTTGACCTTCTGCGAGGGGCGAGGCGGGCGAGGATTCCGGGGCGGTTCAACAGCCCGGACAGCGCGCGCTCGCGGTGCGGACGAGGTCGACATGGACCCGCCCGAAGAGAAGGAGTTCCGAAGGCATACGGCCAGGCTGACGATAGGTGGTGTACGCAGTCAAGTTCGTTCCGGCATGCGGAAACGGCTTCCTGAGCATCGGCGCTCAGACCGCCTCCCCCAGCGCGGCGATCACATCGGCCTTGCGCGGCTGCCCCGTGGCCCGCCGCACGACACGACCGTCGGCATCCAGCACCAGCACCGTCGGTGTCTTGAGGATGTCGAGGGCGCGGACGAGGTTCAGGTGGGCCTCGGCATCGATCTCGACATGGGCGACGCCGGGGACCAGACCGGCCACCTCGTCGAGAATGCGCCGGGTCGCCCGGCAGGGCGCGCAGAAGGCGCTGGAGAACTGCACCAGCGTGGCCCGCTCGCCGAGTTCCGCGCCCAGCTCGGCCGCACCGAGCCGCTTTCCCTCGTCACGCCCGCGCACGCGCACTCTCCCGCTCCGCCACCGGTGCAGCACTCCGTAGACGCTCGCCGCCGCGAGCACCCCAAGGCACACCACAAGTCCCGTCATCACATGCACAAGCATTCACGAGACCGCAAAGATTCCCGTCTCCCGGAAGCGGATCCGCTACGGAATGCTGGCTTCATGGACATCGACGTGAGAGGGCCGCGGTTCGGGGCGGCCGTGACGACCGTCCTCCTGGCGGTCGCTCTGATCACCACAAGCGCCTGGCTGCTGGCCTGGCAGACCCTGGCGTTCGCGCTCGGCGCGGCCGGCGGCGTGGGCCGTTCGCCGTACGGCTGGGTGTTCCGCACGTTCGTACGGCCCCGGATCGGGCCGCCGTTGGAGTTCGAGTCACCCGAACCGCCGCGTTTCGCGCAGGCGGTGGGCCTGCTCTTTGCCGGCGTCGGTCTGGTCGGCTTCACCCTGGGGCCCGTATGGCTCGGCCTCGCGGCCACCGGGGCCGCGCTCGGCGCCGCCTTCCTCAATGCCGCGTTCGGGTACTGCCTGGGCTGCGAGTTGTACCTGATAGCCCAACGGGTGGCGGTACGCGCAAAGTAATAGGCCGTTAAAAGCACGAGGTGGATCGCCGGCCGACGTGACGAGGATCTCGTGTCGGCCGGGCACCAGGACTGGCTCCCCGGCCGTTCTTGGGGCACGATCTGCGAGATGCCGTAAACCTACGGCTCCGTAGCTTTTCCGCCGGGAACCCCTTCCCCGGCAGAGCAGGAAGGGTCCACCCCGCCCATGGCAGAACTCGTCTACCGCCCCGTCGTCGGTCTCGCCCTCACGATGTTCAAGGCCTGGGACCTCAAGATCGACTGCAAGGGGTCGGAGAACATCCCGCGCTCGGGCGGCGCCGTGCTGGTGAGCAATCACATCAGCTATCTGGACTTCATCTTCAACGGCCTGGCCGCGCTCCCCCAGAAGCGCCTGGTGCGTTTCATGGCGAAGGAGTCCGTCTTCCGGCACAAGATCTCCGGTCCGCTGATGCGCGGCATGAAGCACATCCCGGTGGACCGCAAGCAGGGCGAGGCGGCCTACGCACACGCCCTGGACTCACTGCGCTCCGGCGAGGTGGTCGGCGTGTTCCCCGAGGCCACGATCTCGCAGTCGTTCACCCTGAAGGGCTTCAAGTCCGGCGCCGCCCGACTGGCCCAGGAGGCGGGCGTCCCGCTCGTCCCGATGGCCGTGTGGGGCACGCAGCGGCTGTGGACCAAGGGCCACCCGCGCAACTTCCGGCGCAGCCACACGCCGATCACGATCCGGGTCGGCGAGGCGCTCGAGGCCTCGCGCGACAAGTACGCCGGCGCGATCACCCGGCAGCTGCGCGAGCGGGTCCAGGAACTGCTGGAGGCCGCCCAGCGTGCCTACCCGGTACGCCCCAAGGGTCCGGACGACACGTGGTGGCTGCCGGCTCACCTCGGCGGCACGGCACCGACCCCGGAGGAGGTACGCGCGGCCGAGGCCCGCTGACCGTTCCTGGACCTCAGAGTGCGGTGGGGAGCGTCTGCCACAGGTACGGCCGGTCGGGGGCGGCCCGCAGGGCGCCGAGGACAACCGGGTGCGGTTTCGCGTACAGCACCGGATAGTCCATCTCGTTGGACTTCGCATCGGGCGTGAAGGCCAGGCGCTCGCCGTCGAGGGAGAACTGGGCGTCCACGCCCGCCTTGTTGCCGCGCGGGTCCTGCCGGTGCCAGGCGCCGTTGAACCGTACGGCGACAAGCCCGTGCACGACATGCCCGTCGCCGTCGTCATGCGCCAGCCGCTGATAGCAGAGCGCCGTCGGGATGTCCTCGGCCCGCAGCAGCGCCGCCAGTGCGTGGGCCTTGGCGTAGCAGATGCCCGTTTCCTGCTCCAGCACGTCGGACGCGCGCCAGGTGACGCGGGGATCACCGGAGTCCTGCGAGTGCGGAACGGTGTCGCGCACGAACTCGAACGCCATGCGCGCATAGTCATACGAGTCCGACGCCGCTGCCGCGAGCCGGGCCGCCGCATCCCGTACGCGCGGATGGTCATGGTCGATGACCTCGTCGACGGCCAAGTAGGCGGACAGGTCCGGGGTTTCCTGGATCAGCTCCATGCCCGCAGAGCATAGAAATGCGACCACCCAAGCGTCAATGACTTTTCGGGTGGACGCATATCTATGCAGATCTCATATCCATGCAGGGCGGCTATCGAGCCATCTCCTCCTTGAGCGCCGCCACGAACGCGTCGACGTCCTCCTCCGTCGTGTCGAAGGCGCACATCCAGCGGACGTCGCCGGCCGCCTCGTCCCAGAAGTAGAAGCGGAACCGCTTCTGCAGGCGCTCGCTCACGTCGTGCGGCAGGCGGGCGAAGACCGCGTTGGCCTGCACCGGGTAGAGGATCTCGACGCCGTGCACGGCGCGGACTCCCTCGGCGAGGCGCTGGGCCATCTCGTTGGAGTGGCGGGCGTTGCGCAGCCACAGGTCCTTGGCGAGCAGCGCCTCCAACTGCACCGACACGAAGCGCATCTTGGAGGCGAGCTGCATGGACAGCTTGCGCAGGTGCTTCATGTGGCTGACGGCGTCCTGGTTGATGACGACGACCGCCTCGCCGAACAGGGCGCCGTTCTTGGTCCCGCCGAGGGAGAGGATGTCGACGCCGACCGCGTTGGTGAACGTGCGCATCGGCACGTTCAGGGAGGCGGCCGCGTTGGCGATCCGGGAGCCGTCGAGGTGGACCTTCATGCCGCGCGCGTGGGCGTGCTCGCAGATGGCGCGGATCTCGTCGGGCGTGTACAGGGTGCCGAGTTCGGTGCTCTGGGTGATCGAGACGACCTGCGGCATCGCGCGGTGCTCGTCCTCCCAGCCGTACGCCTGCCGGTCGATCAGCTCGGGGGTGAGCTTGCCGTCGGGTGTGGGGACGGTGAGCAGCTTCAGGCCGCCCATCCGCTCGGGCGCGCCGCCCTCGTCGACGTTGATGTGCGCGCTCTCCGCGCAGATCACCGCGCCCCAGCGGTCGGTGACCGCCTGGAGTGCGACGACGTTGGCGCCGGTGCCGTTGAAGACCGGGAAGGCCTCCGCCGTGGCCCCGAAGTGGCTGCGGACGATCCGCTGGAGGTTGTCGGTGTACGCGTCCTCGCCGTACGCGACCTGGTGGCCGCCGTTGGCCAGGGCCAGGGCGGCGAGCACCTCGGGGTGGGCGCCGGCGTAGTTGTCACTGGCGAAACCGCGGACCTCCGGGTCGTGATGGCGACGCGCGTCGGTCTTCGGGGGGTTCACGGCTTCTCGGTCAGCCACAGACGGTTTCCGTTCACTTCTGCGGCGGGCTTGTCCCAGACGCCGACGATGGCCTCGGCCAGGTCCTTGACGTCCGTGAAGCCCGCGAACTTCGCGTTGGGTCGCTCGGCGCGCATCGCGTCGTGCACCAGCGCCTTCACCACCAGGATGGCAGCCGCGGACGTCGGCCCCTCGGGGCCCCCCGCCTTGCGGAAGTAGTCGGCCAGGGCCAGCGTCCACGCCTCGGCGGCGGCCTTGGCGGCGGCGTAGGCGGCGTTGCCGGCGGTGGGCTTGGTGGCGCTCGCGGCGCTGATCAGGACGTACCGGCCGCGATCGCTGCGCTGCAGCGCCTCGTGGAAGGCGAGGGAGGTGTGTGCCACGGTGCGGACCAGCAGCAGCTCGAGGAAGTCCCAGTCGTCGAGGCTGGTCTTGGTGAACGTCTCGCTGCCGCGCCAGCCGCCCACGAGGTGGACCAGGCCGTCGACACGGCCGAAGTCCTTCTCGATGCGGTTGGCCCAGTCCTGGGAGGCCTGCCGGTCGAGCAGGTCCACCGTGTCGCCGACGACGGTGGCGCCGCCGTGCGCGTAGCTGGCCGCGTCCACGGCTTCCGCCAGCCGCTCCGGGTCGTTGTCCGCGCCGACGACGGTCGCCCCCGCCTCGGCCAGCCTGAGCAGCGCCGCCCGCCCGGCGGGTCCACCCGCGCCGGCCACCGCGATCACCGCACCGCTGAGAGCCCCGTTCCCCATGATCCTCGCCTCCTGAGCAGTGTTCTGGACGAGATCGCTCACGCGGCGACCCGCTCGGTGCTGTCCGCCCGGATGCCCTTGGTCGAGGCAATCACGTTCTTCAGCTTCTTGGACAGCGCCTCATAGAACATGCTCAGCGGAAACTCGTCCGGAAGCACGTCATCGACGAGCTTGCGCGGCGGCTGGGTCAGGTCCAGGACGTCGGGGCCCTTGGCCCACTTGGAACCCGGGTGCGGGGCGAGGTAGGTCGAGACCAGCTCGTACCCGGCGAACCAGTGCACGAGCTTCGGGCGGTCGATGCCGTCCCGGTACAGCTGCTCGATCTCGGCGCACAGCTGGTTGGTGACCTGCGGGGCGCGCTGCCAGTCGATGGACAGCTTGTTGTCGGTCCAGCGGACGACGTCGTGCTTGTGCAGGTAGGCGAAGAGGAGCTGGCCGCCGAGGCCGTCGTAGTTGCGGACGCGCTCGCCGGTGACCGGGAAGCGGAACATGCGGTCGAAGAGCACCGCGTACTGCACGTCACGAGC
Organism: Streptomyces sp. KR55; assembly: GCF_052245645.1. Lineage (NCBI taxonomy): Bacteria > Bacillati > Actinomycetota > Actinomycetes > Kitasatosporales > Streptomycetaceae > Streptomyces > Streptomyces sp. KR55. The sequence continues at coordinate 7,075 of NZ_JBQQCE010000194.1, forward strand.
CTGCGGGACGCCCTCGGTCTGAAGCTTCACGGCCTCCTTGAAGGCGGTGAGGTCGCAGCGCAGCTCCTCCAGGCCGTACATCCAGAACGGCTGGCGCTGCTTGATCATGAACGGGTCGAAGGGCAGGTCGCCGTGGCTGTGGGTGCGGTCGTGGACCATGTCCCACAGCACGAAGGCCTCTTCGCAGCGCTTCTGGTCGTGCACCATCGCGGCGATGTCCTCGGGCAGCTCCAGGCCGAGGGTGTCGACGGCGGCGGCGGTGACGCGGCGGAAGCGGGCGGCCTCGCGGTCGCAGAAGATGCCGCCCCAGGTGAAGCGCTCGGGAGCTTCGCGGACGGCGATCGTCTCCGGGAAGAGGACGGCGGAGTTGGTGTCATAGCCCGCCGTGAAGTCCTCGAAGGTGATGCCGCAGAACAGCGGGTTGTCGTAGCGGGTGCGCTCCAGCTCGGCCAGCCAGTCCGGCCAGACCATGCGCAGCACGACCGCCTCGAGGTTGCGGTCGGGGTTGCCGTTCTGGGTGTACATCGGGAAGACGACCAGGTGCTGGAGGCCGTCCCGGCGGTTCGCCGCAGGCTGGAAGGCCAGCAGCGAGTCGAGGAAGTCGGGCACCTTGAAGCCGTCGTCGGCCCAGCGGCGCAGGTCCTTCACCAGCGCCGCGTGGTAGGCGGCGTCGTGCGGGAGCAGTGGGGACAGTTCCTCGACGGCGTCGGCGATCCGGCGCACGGCGAGCTCGGCGTCCGCGGGGGCCGGGGCGCCCTCGGCGTCGAAGTCGATCGATCCGTCCTTGGACTGCCATGGCCGGATCTGCTCCACGGCATCCTTGAGCACGGGCCACGCCGGATGCTCCACCACCCTGGCCACGGGAGGAACCTGCTCCTCCGCACCCGCCTGCACAAGAATTTCCGTCATGTCCCATCCTCCGCTGGAGAACCTTGCGTAAGGACACCGTATGCACAGGGGGTTTCTCCCAGCAAGGGGAGCCGCGGGAAATTATCCTGCGTACCCCCATGGTCACTGAACTTTTTCCTGTCGGCCACCGGAGGGGCGTCGGCGTGGGGGAACGCCGGCCGCGAGGGCGCCAGGTCCGCCCCGCCGTCGTCCCGCCACACCCCCGTGCAGGCAGGGGTTCATCGGCGGGACAGGCCACTAGGCTGCGGCCCTGTCGCGCCCAGGGCCGTCCCGGTCCGCGCGATCCCTGCCGCCGCCGTCGACGGAAGCGAGTCGAACCTTGAACTTCCTCACCATCGGTCACCGCGGAGTCATGGGTGTCGCACCCGAGAACACCCTGCGTTCCTTCGTCGCCGCCGAGCAGGCCGGCCTCGACGTCATCGAACTCGATCTGCACCTCAGCAAGGACGGCGCCCTCGTCGTACTGCACGACACCGAAGTGGACCGTACGACCGACGGCACCGGTCCGGTCGCCGAGAAGACCCTCGCGGAGCTACGGGCCCTGGACGCGGGCCAAGGCGAGCGGATCCCGGTGTTCGAGGAGGTCCTGGACACGGTCGACGCGCCACTGCAGGCCGAGATCAAGGACGTCGCCGCCGCGCGGGCGCTGGCGGAGGTCATGCGCGAACGGGACCTGGTGGAGCGGATCGAGGTGTCCTCGTTCCACGACGAGGCCATCACCGAGATCGCCCGGCTGCTGCCCGGGGTACGGACCGCGCTGATCGCCAGCCGGTACGGCACCGACATCGTGGAGCGCGCCGTAGAGGCCGGTGCGGCGACCGTCTGCCTCAACATCCGCCGGCTCACCCTGGAGGTCGTGGAGCATGCGCGCGAAGCCGGCCTGCAGATCATCGGCTGGGTGGTGAACACGCAGGAACACCTGCGTCTCGTCCGCGCCCTGGAGCTGGACGGAGCGACGACCGACTACCCGGAGATCAAACGCACCGGCCGGTTCACGGCCTGAGCCACCGCGACGTACGGCTCAGGCGAGTTCCTTGACCAGCAGCTCGAACTGCAGGTCCCCGCGCTGCGGGATGCCGAACCGCTCGTCGCCGTACGGGAACGGCGTCATCTTTCCGGTACGGCGGTAGCCGCGCCGCTCGTACCAGGCGATGAGGTCCTCGCGTACGGAGATCACGGTCATGTGCATCTGCGTCACGCCCCAGGTCGCGCGGGCCTGCCGCTCCGCCTCGGCGATGATCACCTTGCCGAGGCCGGCGCCCTGGAGCCGCGGGCTGACCGCGAACATCCCGAAGTAGGCGTGGTCACCGCGGTGCTCGAGCTGGCAGCAGGCGACGACCGCGCCGTCCCGTTCCACGGTCAGCAACCTGCTGTCGGAGGACTTGATGACGGACCGAACGCCTTCGGGGTCGGTCCGCTGCCCCTGAAGGATGTCCGCCTCGGTGGTCCACCCGGCCCGGCTGGAGTCGCCCCGGTACGCCGACTCGATCAGCGCGACCAGCGCCTCGACGTCGGCGTCGGTGGCGTCGCGGAAGGTCAGTCCGGTGGCAGCGGTGGCGGTGGTGTCCATGGGAGCGTCTCTCCGGTTTCTCGGGCGTGGCTCGGGCACGGACGAGAGTAACGCTGCCATTAGGCTCCGGGTGCATGGTGCACGTACTCAGCAGCCGGACCCTGCTCCGCCCCAACGACGCCGAGCGGTCCCGAGTCTTCTACGGCGAACAGCTGGGCCTCGCCGTCTACCGCGAGTTCGGTACGGGGCCGGACCGCGGCACCGTCTACTTCCTCGGCGGCGGCTTCCTGGAGATCTCGGGCCGGTCCGAGACCCCGCCGTCCCCGGCCGTACGGCTCTGGCTCCAGGTCGACGACGTGACCGCGGCCGAGGAGGAGCTGCGGGCCAAGGGGGTCGACATCGTGCGGCCGCCGCTGCGCGAGCCGTGGGGACTGATCGAGATGTGGATCGCGGATCCGGACGGCACGCCGATCGTGCTGGTGGAGGTGCCCGCGGACCATCCGATCCGGTACCGGCCCGGGATCTGATCCCCGGTGAGCGTGCGGCAGGCGCCGCGCCCGGCGCGAGGGAGTCCCCGATGGCCGCTGTCAGTGGGCGGCGCTAGCGTGCTGGTGTGGGTTCGCGCTGCGGAAGGGACGTCGGATGAAGCTCGACAAGCCGGTGGTCGGCGGGCCCTGCTGGGCCGAGTTGGCGACCACCGATCTGGAGGCCGCCAAGCGGTTCTACGGCGAGTTGTTCGGCTGGCGGACCGAGACGGATCCACGTCAGGAGGCCGGCGGCTACACGGTCGCGCACCTGGGCGACGCACCGGTTGCCGCGCTGTCGCCGCTGTACCAGGAGGGACAGCCGGTCGCGTGGACCGTGTCGTTCTCGGTCCGGGACGCGGACGAGAGCGCACGGGAGATCACGGCGGCCGGTGGGACGGTGCTGATGGGGCCGATGGACGTGTTCGACATGGGCCGTTTCGCGGTGGCCGTCGACCCGTCCGGCGCCGCCTTCACCCTGTGGCAGCCCCGGGCCTTCGAGGGCGCCGGGCTGTTCAACGCGCCGGGCTCGCTCGGCTGGGTGGAGCTGATGACCCGGGAACCCGCGCGGGCGCGGGATTTCTACACCACCGTCTTCGGCTGGACCGTCAACGCCTCGGAGCACTACACCCAGTGGGGCATCGCCGGGGTGGACTTCGGCGGCATGATGACCATGGACGACAAGTTCCCGCACGAGGTGCCGCCGCACTGGCTGCCGTACTTCGCCGTGGCCGACGTGGACGACACCACCGCCACGGCGACCGGGGCGGGCGGCACGGCCCTCATGGAGCCCACTTCCGTGCCGGACGGACCACGCATCGCGGTGCTGCGCGACCCACAGGGTGCCGTCTTCGGCGTGTATCTCGCAGGCCACGAGGGCTGAACCGGGGCGTTTGCGCTGGAGTGCACTCGAGCTCCTAGCGTCGTCAGCACGACCCGCCCGAGAGGCCCGAAGGGGAGAGCACCGTGCGTTACACACTGTTCGGCAGAACCGGTCTGCGCGTGAGCGAGCTGAGTCTCGGCGCGATGACCATCGGCGAGGACTGGGGCTGGGGCGCGGACAAGGAGACCAGCGCCAGGATTCTGGACGCCTACGCGGACGCCGGCGGCAACTTCGTCGACACCGCCAACAACTACACCGGCGGCAGCTCGGAGCGGATTCTCGGCGCCCTGCTGGAAGGGCGGCGCGACCAATTCGTGCTGGCCAGCAAGTACACCTGCGGCATCCGTGACGGTGACGTCAATGCCGCGGGCAACCACCGCAAGAACCTCGTGCAGTCGGTCGAGGCCAGTCTGGAGCGGCTGCGCACCGACCGGCTCGACGTGCTGTGGGTGCACGCCCGGGACAACTTCACCCCGGTCGAGGAGGTGATGCGGGCCCTGGACGACCTCGTACGGACCGGGAAGGTGCTGTACGTCGGTGTCTCGGACTGGCCCGCCTGGGAGATCGCGCAGGCCAACACGCTGGCCGAGCTGCGGGGTTGGACCGCGTTCGCCGGATCGCAGCTGCGCTACAGCCTGTTGGAGCGCACTCCCGAGCGTGAACTGCTCCCGCAGGCGCGGGCGTTCGACCTCGCCGTGCTGGCGTGGGGACCGCTCGCGGCCGGGAAGCTCACCGGGAAGTACCGACGGGGCGAGTCGGGGCGGCTGGACGTCACCGGAGGGTCGGTCGACCCGCGCGAGGAGGCGGTCGTGACCGCCGTCCTGGAGATCGCCGAGCAGGGCGGCTGGAGTCCGGCGCAGGTGGCGCTGGCCTGGCTCCTCGGCCGGCCCGGCAACATCGTCCCGATCATCGCCGCCACCAAGGAGAGCCAGCTCGCCGACAATCTCGGGGCGGTGGACATCCGGCTCGACGCGGATGCCGTCGCCCGCCTCGACGAGGTCAGCGCGGTGCCGCTCGGCTTCCCGCACGACTTCGTCCGGGAGGAGCCCATCACCCGCAACATCTACGGCGACCGCTGGCCCGACATCGACGACCGGCGCTCCACGCACCGGCGCACAGTGCACGACGTGCTCTGAGGGCACCGTCGGGAACGCCGGGCGGCCGCTCAGACCCGCAGTGCCCCGAGCCGCCCCTCCAGCTGCTCGAGCAACTGACCCAGCAGCGCGGCGAGTTCGCCCTGCGCCGGTGTGCCCATGCCGGACAGGACAGCGGTCTCGTAGGCGAGCTGCTCGGGCAGGATCGCGTCGACCAGGGCGCGTCCGGCGTCCGTGAGGCGAAGGTGGGCGACGCGGCGGTCACGGGCGTCACCGCGTCGCTCCACGAGGCCGCGTTCGGTGAGCTGCTTGAGGCGTTTGGTGACGGCGGCACCGGAGGAGAAGGTCTCCCGGGCCAGTTCGCCGGGCGTCAGCTCGTGACCGGTGCGACGCAGCGCGCCGAGCAGGTCGAACTCGGGCCGGCTGAGCCCGGCCCGGCGCAACGGTGCGTCCTCGGCCTGCTGGAGCAGGGCGGCACAGCGGTTGACCCGGCCGATGATCTCCATGGGGCCGGTGTCGAGGTCGGGGCGCACGGACTGCCACTGCCGGACGACCGCGGCAACGGTGTCGCCCCGCGCAGCACCGGCGTCGCGCCCCGTCGCGCCGGTCGTCTCGTGCCCGGTCGTCCGCCGCCGGTTCGTCCCCGTCATGGCCGTGCGTCCTCCGTCGTCATGCCCGTGTCCCGGTCCAGGTCCAGGCCCTGGCGCCGTACCGTCGCCGCGAGCGTACGGTGTCCCGACTGCTCGACGAGCACGACCCGCTCCTGGGGCAGGGCCCGCTGCCACCACTCGCCGGACGCGGCATCCGCGGTGGCGCGCAGGTCGGCCAGGGCGGCGGCGAGGCTTCGGCGGGCGGCCTGAAGAGCACCGGCGTCCGGGTGCGGCTCGGCCAGCAGACGAGCGGTGCGCTCACGGGCGCGCTCGGTGACGGCCAGGGCACGTTCGAGGCGGTCGCCCGCACGCCGGTTGGTGACGGCGACGGCGGCCACGAGGCCGACCAGCGCGCCGACGAGGGTGTCGACGACCCGCTCGGCGATCAGCGTCCCGGGGTTCTGGAACCCGGTGAACTCGGTGATGAGCAGCGCCATCGGGGTCACACAGACACTGCCGAGCCAGTAGTTGCGGCCGATCAGCGCCTCCGCCCCGAAGTTGAAGGCGAGACAGCACAGCACGAGGGCCGCGGGGCCGAGGTGGGCGAGCGGGGCGACGGCGGCGAAGAGGAGGACCCCAGCGAGGTTGCCGACGACGCGCTGCACGCCCCGGCTCCAGGTCAGGGTGAGGTTGGCCTGGTAGAGGGCGGCGGCCGTGACCAGGGCCCAGTAGGGGCGGCCGATACCGACGGCGAGGGACGCGTATCCGGCCAGGGCGCAGCCGAGGGCGGTACGCAGGGCGATCGGGGTGAGCGGCGCGAGGGCGCGCCGCAGCGACCGCTTCGGGGCGGCGAGGTCGACGTCCACGCCGAGCAGTTCGTCGGCGTCCGCCCCACCCGGGTACGGCACGGGCCGGGTGCCGCGCAGTTCACGGGCCCAGGCACGCAGGCGTGCCGGATCGGCGTCGGCGGGCGCGGCCAGGGCGACCTCGGCACGGACGACGAGGCGCTGCAGGGCACGCCGGGTCGTGGAGCGGGCGCGGACGGACAGCAGCGACTGCCAGGCGGCCTGCACGGCGACGGCCGCGACGGCCCGGGCGTGAGCGTCTACGGTGCCGCGGGTGTCGGCGTACGCGGCGGCGGCGTTCAGGGCGTGTGCGGTGGCGCGGCGCTCCGGGCCGTACGGGCGGACCAGGGCCGGCGCCATGCAGACGAGCCAGGACCAGACGCCCGCCACGACGCCCAGCGCCAGGTGACCGGGGATCTGGGCCGGGGTCTGCGGGGCGAACAGCGCGGCGGAGCTGACGAAGGTGAGGACGACGTTGCCCGGCGGTCCGATGCGCGTCGCGTCGCACAGCACCTTCTGCACGGCAGCCAGCAGGGCGCCGACGGTGACCAGCACGACGGCGTTCGTGGTCAGCGAGGCCGCGACCAGGGCGACGGCGAGCCCGCCGAGCATGCCCAGCACCACCCACGCCAGCGCCCTGGCCCGGGCGGCGTACGGACGGTTGTGGGCGTACAGGGCGCACAGGGACCCGGCCATCGTGCAGACGGCCAGGTCGAGGCGGTCGAGCGCCAGGAGGGTCAGGTTGGGCGGGGCGACCGCGGCGACCACGCTCAGCGCGGGCTTGAACCAGATGTCGGAGGGACGGCCGAGGCGCAGCACGCCGGTGAGCGGGAGTCGACGCAGGCGCTGGCTTGTGGGGGCGGGGGTCGCACTGCTCATATCAGACAGCTTAACAGGTGTTTTACTAGTAAAAGAAATCGGGCGAGATGGCCTCCCGGTGCCGCCCCGCCCTCCCCCGCTCCGCCGAATGCTCCCCGCGTACACCCTTGCGCTCGCGTGCGCGCCCTGCGGACCGGGCATCCCTTGACCGACCGTCGACGCCCTGTCGACCGGCCCCTCGGGCAGGGAGGTGCGCGTGCACGGACCGGCTGCGTCCGGCTGGCTGCTGGTCGCACTGTGCGCGGTGACCGGCGCATACTGCCTGCTGCGACTGCGCAGCACCGTCGAGGAACAGCGCCGGGCCGCGGGAGACGAGGCGCTGATGGGCTTCGGCATGGCCGCGATGGCCGTACCGACAGCCGTGTACACACCGCCGACCTGGGCCTGGCCCGCCTTCGCGGTCCTGTTCGGCGCGGCCGCACTGCGCGCCCTGTGGGCGGCCCGGGGCGGTGTCCGCCATCTGCACCACCTGGTGGGCGCCTCGGCCATGGTCTACATGGCGGTGGTGATGGCCGGCACCCCGAACGACGCCCCCGGACACGGACACGGCAGCGCCGGACTCCCCCTGCTCACCGGGCTCCTGCTGCTCTACTTCACCGGATACGTGCTGCTCGGCGGAGTGCGCCTGATACCCGCCCCGGCCGTGGCGGGCGCCCCCCGCACCGCGGGGTGGGGCGACCGGCCCGAGCTGGCGCGGGCCTGCCGGCTGTCGATGGGCATCGCCATGGTCGCGATGCTGCTGACGCTGTGAGGGCACGACGGACGCGGTCGGTGCGAGCCCCGTGGTCTGTGTCACTTTGCGGGAAGGCGAGCCTCCCGCTGAGCCGCCGCTCATAAGGTGTCCCCATGATGGTCCCCGCGGCACTGTTGCTGCTCGGCGCCCTGACCGCCGTCCTGGCCCCACGGCTGCTCGCCCGGACCGACTGGCCGGACCGCGAACCGGTGGTTGCCCTGTGGGTCTGGCAGTGCGTGGTGGTGGCCGTACTGCTGTGCTGCGCGCTGTCGATGACGCTCAGCGCGGCGGCCGCCTGGCAGGCGGTGCGCGGCCATGTGTTCGCGCCGGCACCGCGCGCGGTCGTGGAGGCCTATGCGCTGAGTACGACCGGCCCCTGGGCGGCGACGACAGCGCTCGCGCTCGCATCTGGCGCCGTCTGGACCGCGGTGATGCTGGTCCGGGAGGTCGTACGGGCGCAGGCGCGGCGTCGGCGGCGACGTGCCGAACTCCTCGTGCGGGCGCCGCTGTTGCCGGGTGAGGAGCCGGGGAACGGTCGGCTCGTCGTCCTGGAGGGTGAGCGGCCGGACGCCTGGTGGCTGCCCGGCACGGCACCCCGGCTCGTCCTCACCACCGCCGCCCTGCGCCGGCTGAAAGGACAGCAACTGGATGCCCTCCTCGCGCACGAGCAGGGACATGCGCGGGCCCGGCACGACTGGCTGCTGCACTGCTCGGCCGCACTGGCGTGCGGGTTCCCGCGGGTGCCGGTGTTCGCCGCGTTCCGCGACGAGATGCACCGACTGGTGGAGCTCGCCGCGGACGACATGGCCTCCCGCCGCTTCGGGCGGCTGACCACTGCGCTCGCGCTGGTGGGAGTCAACGAGGACCGAGGCGTGTTCGGCCCCTGCCCGACGCCGCAGGCCCATGTGCCGCAGCGGGTGCACCGGCTGCTCACTCCCCCGGACCGGCTCACCGCTGCCCGGCGGCTGCGGCTCACGGCGACGGCCGCGCTCGTGCCGGTCGTACCGTTGCTGGTGGCGTTCGTACCGGGGTTGCGGGCACTGGGGTAGCCACATCCTGGGAGGAGGGGTCGCCTCCCGCCCCACCAGTCGGCGAGGATCGCACCATGCACATCCCCACCGTCGAATCCCCACCCCGACCGCCGGAGTGCCGCACCGGCCACCGGTCACCCATCACTCTGGCGCTGTGCTCCCTGCTGCTCCTCGTCCTGGTCGCCGCCGAGTGGCACCCCCTCGTGAACCTGGACGGCGACGTCTCCCGCACCACCCATCGCTGGGCGGTCGAGGAGTCCGGGATCACGCAGGTGTGCCGCATCCTCACGGACTGGGTCTGGGACCCACTGACGATGCGCATCCTGTGCGGGGCGGTCGTGGTGTGGCTGGTGTGGAGACACTCGGCGTGGTGGACCGCGGCGTGGCTGGTGGTCACCGTCGCCCTGAGCACGGCGACGCAGCAGTTCCTGAAGGCCGCGGTCGACCGCCCGCGCCCCGTCTGGTCCGACCCGGTCGACTCCGCCCACTACGCGGCCTTCCCCTCCGGCCACGCCATGACCGCCACGGTGGTACTGGGCCTGTTCCTGTGGCTCCTGCACCGCCACGGCGCCGACCGCGCCCTGCGCCGTACGGCCCTCGTCGTGACCGCGATGTCCGTGCTCGGCGTGGGGCTGACCCGGGTGTGGCTCGGCGTGCACTGGGTCTCGGACGTCGTCGGCGGCTGGCTGCTGGGCGCGACGGTGGTGACGCTCGCGGTGACGGCCCACGAACGGTGGCGACCCTGACCACGCCCGGAGGCGAACCGCCGTCGGCGTGGAACGCGGGCCCATAGGATCGCCGCATGATCGCCGTGCTGTTCGACTTCTCCGGAACCCTCTTCCGAGTCGAGTCCACCGAGTCCTGGCTGCGCGCCGTACTGACCGAGGCCGATGTCCCGCTGCCCGAGCCCGAGTTCGGCAAGGCCGCGCAGGCGCTGCAGGCGGCCGGGGCGCTGCCCGGCGGCGCGCTCCCGGAGCGGGTGCCCGTCGAACTGGCCGACGTTTGG
>NZ_JBQQCE010000195.1:0-17019 GCF_052245645.1 Streptomyces sp. KR55
GGAGGGCTCAGGCCGCCGTCACGGCGGCCCGGATCTCCTCCGCGAAGCGGTCCGCGGCCGCACGCAGCGCCCCGACGTCGGGTCCGTGCCGCAGCACGCCCCGGCTGACGTTGGGCACGACGTTGTGCACCGCGGCCCCGAAGACCCGGGGAAGATCGGCCGGAGTGGCGCCCTGAGCCCCGATGCCCGGGGCGAGCAGCGGACCGTTGATGTCGAGGTCGTACGACGAGAGGTCGCCCAGGGTGGCGCCGACGACCGCGCCGAAGGAGCCCAGGGGCTCGTCCCCTGCGTTCTCGGCAGCCAGGTGGGCCAGCATCGTCGCGCCGACCGTGCGGCCGTCGGCGCCGACGGCGTGCTGGACCTCGCCGCCCTCGGGGTTGGAGGTCAGCGCCAGCACGAACAGCCCCGCGCCGCTCTCGCGCGCCAGCGCGATCGCCGGCGAGAGCGAGCCGTAGCCGAGGTACGGCGAGACGGTCAGCGCGTCCGAGAACAGCGGGGCGTCCTTGTGCAGGAAGGACTCGGCGTACGCGGCCATGGTGGAGCCGATGTCGCCGCGCTTGGCGTCCATGACGACCAGCGCACCGGCCGCCCGCGCCTCCTCGACCACCTTCTCCAGGACGGCCACGCCGCGCGATCCGAAGCGCTCGAAGAACGCGCTCTGCGGCTTGAGGACGGCGACCCGGTCGGCCATGGCCTCGACGACCGTACGGCCGAACCGCTCCAGGCCGGCGATGTCGTCATTGAGGCCCCACTCGGTGAGCAGGGACGCGTGCGGGTCGATGCCGACGCACAGCGGGCCCCGCTCGTCCATGGCGCGGCGCAGCCGGGCTCCGAAGGGTTCGAGAGGAGTCATCCCGTCTTCCTTACGTCGGCGCCGACCGCGTCGGCGAGGGTGGCGTACGGGCTCGTACGGAGGCGGGCGGCGAGGCCCTTGTGGATGGCGCGGGCCCAGAAGGGGCCCGCGTAGATGAAGGCGCTGTATCCCTGTACCAGCGTCGCGCCGGCCAGGATGCGCTGCCAGGCGTCCTCGGCGCTCTCGATACCGCCCACGCCGACGAGCGTGATGCGGTCACCCACGCGCGCGTACAGACGGCGCAGCACCTGAAGGGAGCGGGCCTTCAGGGGGGCGCCGGAGAGGCCGCCGACCTCCTTGACCAGGGATGGTTCGGATTTCAAACCGAGTTCGTCGCGCGCGATGGTGGTGTTCGTGGCGATGATCCCGTCGAGGCCGAGCTCGACGGCGAGGTCGGCGACGGCGTCGATGTCCTCGTCCGCCAGGTCGGGCGCGATCTTCACCAGCAACGGAACGCGGCGGTCGGCCACGCGGCGGTCGGCGGCCTCGCGGACCGCGCTGAGCAGCGGGCGCAGGTGGTCCACGGCCTGGAGGTTGCGCAGCCCGGGCGTGTTCGGCGAGGAGACGTTCACGACCAGGTAGTCGGCGTACGGCGCGAGTCGCTCGGCGGACTTCACGTAGTCCCCGACGGCCTCGGCCTCCGGAACGACCTTGGTCTTGCCGATGTTGACGCCCACGACCGTCCTGAAGACCGGCGTACGCGAGGCGAGGCGGGCGGCGACGGTCAGGGAACCGTCGTTGTTGAAGCCCATGCGGTTGATCAGAGCGCGGTCCGGCACCAGCCGGAACAGCCGCTTTCTGGGGTTGCCGGGCTGCGGCTCCCCCGTCACCGTGCCGATCTCGACATGGTCGAAGCCGAGCATCGCCATGCCGTCGACAGCGACGGCGTTCTTGTCGAAGCCGGCCGCGAGCCCGAACGGGCCGTGCATGCGCAGGCCGAGGGCTTCCGTGCGCAGCTCCTTGTAGCGGGGCGCCAGCACGGCCGCGACGAAGGTCCGCAGCACGGGGATGCGGACGGCGAGGCGGATCCACCGGAAGGCAAGGTGGTGGGCCTGCTCGGGATCCATCCGTCGGAAGACCAGACGGAAGAACAGCTTGTACATCACTCAGTGTCCTCACGAAGAGGGGGACACCGTTTCCGGTGTCCCCCTCGGGCTGCTAGTCGCGGGCCGCGGTCAGGAGTTCCGCGTGTTCCTGGAGCGAACGGACGCCCACATCACCGTGGTTGAGGGCATCGATGCCCTGGACGGCGGCGGCGAGCGCCTGAACCGTCGTCAGGCACGGCACCGAACGCGCCACGGCTGCCGTACGGATGTCGTAGCCGTCGAGGCGGCCGCCGGTGCCGTACGGGGTGTTGACGATGAGGTCGACCTCGCCGTCGTGGATGAGCTGGACGATGGTCCGCTCGCCGTTCGGGCCGGTGCCCTCGGACTGCTTGCGCACGATGGTGGCGTGGATGCCGTTGCGCTTGAGGACCTCGGCCGTGCCGGACGTGGCGAGCAACTCGAAGCCGTGGGCGACCAGTTCACGCGCCGGGAAGATCATCGACCGCTTGTCGCGGTTGGCGACCGAGATGAAGGCGCGGCCCTTGGTGGGCAGCGGGCCATAGGCGCCGGCCTGCGACTTGGCGTACGCCGTGCCGAAGACGGAGTCGATGCCCATGACCTCGCCGGTGGACCGCATCTCGGGGCCGAGGACGGTGTCGACGCCGCGTCCGGAGGTGTCCCGGAAGCGGGTCCAGGGCATCACCGCCTCCTTGACCGAGATCGGCGCGTCCAGCGGCAGCTCGCCGCCGTCGCCCCGCGCGGGCAGCAGGCCTTCCGCGCGCAGCTCGGCGATGGTCGCGCCCAGCGAGATCCGGGCGGCGGCCTTGGCCAGCGGCACCGCGGTGGCCTTCGAGGTGAAGGGGACGGTGCGTGAGGCACGCGGGTTGGCCTCGAGGACGTAGAGGATGTCCCCGGCCATCGCGAACTGGATGTTGATCAGGCCGCGGACACCGACGCCCTTGGCGATCGCCTCGGTCGAGGCGCGCAGGCGCTTGATGTCGAAGCCGCCGAGGGTGATGGGGGGCAGGGCGCAGGCCGAGTCGCCGGAGTGGATACCGGCCTCCTCGATGTGCTCCATGACACCGCCGAGGTACAGCTCCTCGCCATCGTACAGCGCGTCGACGTCGATCTCGATCGCGTCGTCGAGGAACCGGTCGACCAGGACCGGCCGGTAGGGGCTGATCTCGGTGGACTCGGCGATGTACACCGACAGCCGGGCCTCGTCGTACACGATCTCCATGCCGCGCCCGCCGAGGACGTACGAAGGCCGGACGAGGACGGGGTAGCCGATCTCGGCGGCGATGGCTTTGGCTTCGGCGAGGGGGGTGGCGGTGCCGTGCTTGGGGGCCGGGAGGCCGGCTTCCTTGAGGACCTGCCCGAAGGCGCCGCGGTCCTCGGCGGCGTGGATGGCCTCCGGCGGGGTGCCGACGACCGGCACGCCGTTGTCCTTCAGCGCCTGCGCCAGGCCCAGCGGGGTCTGGCCGCCCAGCTGGACCACGACACCGGCGATCGGGCCCGCCTGCTGCTCGGCGTGGACGATCTCCAGCACGTCCTCGAGGGTGAGCGGCTCGAAGTAGAGACGGTCGGAGGTGTCGTAGTCGGTGGAGACCGTCTCCGGGTTGCAGTTGACCATCACGGTCTCGTACCCGGCGTCGGACAGCGCGAAGGAGGCGTGGACGCAGGAGTAGTCGAACTCGATGCCCTGGCCGATCCGGTTGGGACCCGAGCCCAGGATGATGACTGCGGGCTTCGCACGCGGCGCGACCTCGGTCTCCTCGTCGTACGAGGAGTAGAAGTACGGCGTGCGGGCCGCGAACTCGGCGGCGCAGGTGTCGACCGTCTTGTAGACGGGACGGATGCCGAGTGCGTGCCGCACCTCGCGGACGACGTCCTCGCGCAGACCGCGGATCTCGCCGATCTGCTGGTCGGAGAAGCCGTGCCGCTTGGCCTCGGCCAGCAGGCCGGGGGTCAGCTCCGGCGCCTCGGCCAGCTCGTCCGCGATCTCCTTGATCAGGAACAGCTGGTCGACGAACCACGGGTCGATCTTCGTCGCCGCGAAGACCTCCTCCGGCGTGGCACCGGCGCGGATGGCCTGCATGACCGTGTTGATCCGGCCGTCGGTGGGCCGGACCGCCGCGCGCAGCAGCTCGTCCTTGTCCCCGGGGTCGCCCACGAACGTGAACTGGCTGCCCTTCTTCTCGAGCGAGCGCAGCGCCTTCTGGAACGCCTCGGTGAAGTTCCGGCCGATGGCCATCGCCTCGCCGACCGACTTCATGGTGGTCGTCAGCGTGGAGTCGGCGCTGGGGAACTTCTCGAAGGCGAACCGCGGTGCCTTGACGACCACATAGTCGAGGGTCGGCTCGAAGGAGGCCGGGGTCTCCTGCGTGATGTCGTTCGGGATCTCGTCGAGGGTGTACCCCACGGCAAGCTTCGCGGCGATCTTGGCGATCGGGAAACCGGTCGCCTTGGAGGCGAGCGCCGACGACCGCGACACGCGCGGGTTCATCTCGATGACGATGACGCGGCCGTCGTCCGGGTTCACCGCGAACTGGATGTTGCAGCCGCCGGTGTCGACGCCGACCTCGCGGATGACGGCGATGCCGATGTCACGCAGGATCTGGTACTCGCGGTCGGTGAGCGTCATCGCCGGCGCGACGGTGATCGAGTCGCCGGTGTGCACGCCCATCGGGTCGAAGTTCTCGATGGAGCAGACGACCACGACGTTGTCGTGCTTGTCGCGCATGAGCTCCAGCTCGTACTCCTTCCAGCCGAGGATGGACTCCTCCAGGAGCACCTCGGTGGTGGGCGAGAGCGTGAGGCCCTGACCGGCGATGCGGCGCAGTTCCTCCTCGTCGTGCGCGAAGCCGGAACCGGCGCCGCCCATGGTGAAGGACGGGCGGACGACGACCGGGTAGCCGCCGAGCTGCTCGACGCCCTTGAGTACATCGTCCATCGAGTGGCAGATCACGGACCGGGCGCTCTCGCCGTGCCCGATCTTGCGGTGCACGGCGTCGACGACCAGCTTGAACTGATCGCGGTCCTCACCCTTGTGGATCGCCTCGACGTTGGCGCCGATCAGCTCGACGCCGTACTTCTCCAGGGTTCCGTTCTCGTGCAGCGAGATGGCGGTGTTCAGCGCCGTCTGACCGCCCAGCGTCGGCAGCAGGGCGTCCGGCCGCTCCTTGGCGATGATCTTCTCGACGAACTCCGGGGTGATCGGCTCGACGTACGTCGCGTCGGCGATCTCCGGGTCGGTCATGATCGTCGCCGGGTTGGAGTTGACGAGGATGACCCTGAGGCCCTCGGACTTCAGGACGCGGCACGCCTGGGTGCCGGAGTAGTCGAACTCGGCGGCCTGGCCGATGACGATCGGGCCGGAGCCGATGACCAGGACGGACTGGATATCGGTGCGCTTAGGCACGCTGGCCCTCCATCAGGGAAACGAAGCGGTCGAACAGATAGGCGGCGTCGTGCGGGCCGGCTGCCGCTTCGGGGTGGTACTGGACGCTGAAGGCCGGCCGGTCGAGGAGCTGGAGACCTTCCACCACGTTGTCGTTGAGGCAGACGTGGGAGACCTCGGCACGGCCGTAGGGGGTGTCGGACACCATGTCGAGCGGGGCGTCGACGGCGAAGCCGTGGTTGTGCGCGGTGACCTCGACCTTGCCGGTCGTCCGGTCCTGCACCGGCTGGTTGATGCCGCGGTGGCCGTACTTCAGCTTGTACGTGCCGAAGCCGAGCGCGCGGCCCAGGATCTGGTTGCCGAAGCAGATGCCGAACAGCGGGGTGCCGCGCTCCAGCACCGCCTGCATCACGGAGACCGGGTGGTCGGCGGTGGCCGGGTCGCCCGGGCCGTTGGAGAAGAACACGCCGTCCGGGTTCACGGCGTACACGTCGTCGGCGGTCGCCGTGGCGGGCAGCACGTGTACCTCGATCCCCCGCTCGGCCATCCGGTGCGGGGTCATGCCCTTGATGCCGAGGTCGACGGCGGCGACGGTGAATCGCTTCTCCCCGATGGCCGGGACGACGTACGGCTCGGTGGTGGCGACCTCGGCGGAGAGGTTCGCGCCCTTCATCTCGGGGGCCTGGCGCACCTCGGCGAGCATGGTGCCCTCGTCGGGCAGCGCGTTGCCCGAGAAGATGCCGACGCGCATGGCGCCGCGCTCACGCAGGTGCCGGGTCAACGCGCGCGTGTCGATGCCGGAGATGCCGACGACACCCTGGTTGCGCAGCTCCTCGTCCAGCGACCGCCGGGAGCGCCAGTTGGACGGCACGCGCGCGGGGTCCCGTACGACATAACCGGAGACCCAGATCCGCTTCGACTCCGGGTCCTCGTCGTTGACGCCGGTGTTGCCGACGTGCGGGGCGGTCATCACGACGACCTGACGGTGGTACGACGGGTCGGTCAGCGTCTCCTGGTAGCCGGTCATGCCGGTGGAGAACACGGCCTCGCCGAAGGTCACCCCCACGGCCCCGTAGGCACGGCCGCGGAAGATCCGGCCGTCCTCCAGGACGAGTACGGCAGGAACCTTCGCGGTTCCCCTGGTGGAGGTCGTCATCGTTCGGCGCCTTCCGTGGTGGTTGCTTTGATCATGGAGTTAATGACGTCGACCCACTCGTTGTGCTCGGCCGCGTGGTCGGAGCGGAAGCCGGAGTCGATCAGCCGGTCGCCGTGCGCCCAGGTCACCACCAGCAGACCGCCCTCGGTGAGGACCTTGCCGGCGATGCCCTTGTCGAGCCGCGCTTCGCGCAGGGCCTCCACAGGGACGAAGAAGTCGGTCGCCCCGGGGCGTACGACATCCAGTCCCGCGTCCGTCAGCGTGAGCTCGACCCGGCTGCGGGTGCCCAGGCCGTGCGCCACGATGCGGTCCAGCCACTGACCGGCGGTGGTGGAGCCGTGGTAGCGGCCACTGAGGCTCAGTTTCGCCGGGCCGGGGTCATCCGGCATTCCAGGCAGCGGCGGCTTGCCGCCTCCGTTGAGGGTGGTGGCGGGAGACGGGCGGGCGGGGAGCTCCGGCAGGTCGCCCTGGAGGGTGCCGCGCCACTTCCAGCCCTCGCGCATCAGCCAGTAGACCAGCGCGACGAACAGGGCGAGGCCCACCACCCAGCCGACGCGGGCGGCCCAGTCGGTCACTTCCGCCGATTCCTTCTCGGCGGCCAGCAGGATTACAGGTGTCACGTGAGCTTCCCGTCGACGAGCGTGGCCTTGCCCCGGAGCCACGTGTGCGTGACACGGCCCGGCAGCTCACGCCCCTCGTAGGGGGTGTTGCGGCTGCGCGAGGCGAAGCCCGCGGGGTCCACCAATCCACGGTATGCCGTGTCGACGAGGGTGAGGTTGGCGGGCTCACCTGCCGAGACGGGACGTCCATGGCCCGTGGCCTGCCCGATCCTGGCCGGCGTGAAGGACATACGGTCCGCGACGCCGGCCCAGTCGAGCAGCCCGGTGTCGACCATCGTCTCCTGGACCACTGACAATGCGGTCTCCAGGCCGACCATCCCCATGGCGGCGGCGGCCCACTCGCAGTCCTTGTCCTCGTGCGGGTGCGGGGCGTGGTCGGTGGCGACGATGTCGATCGTGCCGTCGGCGAGCGCCTCGCGCAGCGTCAGCACGTCGCGCTCGGTGCGCAGCGGCGGGTTCACTTTGTAGACCGGGTTGTACGTCCGGACCAGCTCGTCGGTGAGGAGCAGGTGGTGCGGGGTCACCTCGGCGGTCACGTCGATGCCGCGGGACTTGGCCCAGCGGATGATCTCGACCGAGCCTGCCGTCGACAGGTGGCAGATGTGGACGCGCGAGCCGACGTGGTCCGCGAGCAGCACGTCGCGGGCGATGATCGACTCCTCGGCGACGGCCGGCCATCCGCCCAGGCCCAGCTCGGCGGAGACCACGCCCTCGTTCATCTCGGCGCCCTCGGTGAGCCGCGGCTCCTGCGCGTGCTGCGCGACGACGCCGCCGAAGGCCTTCACGTACTCCAGCGCCCGGCGCATGATCACGGCGTCGTGCACACACTTGCCGTCGTCGGAGAAGACCGTGACGCCGGCCGCCGACTCGTGCATCGCACCCAGCTCGGCGAGCTTCTTGCCCTCCAGGCCGACGGTGACGGCCCCGATCGGCTGGACGTCGCAGTAGCCGTGCTGCTGTCCAAGCCGCCACACCTGCTCGACGACACCGGCCGTGTCGGCCACCGGGAAGGTGTTGGCCATGGCGAACACAGCGGTGTAACCGCCACTCGCAGCCGCCCGCGTACCCGTCAGCACGGTCTCGGAGTCCTCGCGGCCGGGCTCGCGCAGATGGGTGTGCAGGTCGACGAGGCCGGGGAGCAGCACCTTGCCGTCGGCCTCGACGACCTCTGCGCCGTCGGCGCTCAGACCGGTACCCATCTCGGCGATGGTGTCGCCGTCGATCAGGACGTCCTGCGGCTCGCCGCCGAGCACCTTCGCACCACGGATCAGGATCTTGCTCATGTCTTACTTCTCCTCGGTACGGGTGTTGGTGACGGCGGGTTCGTTGCCGCCGAGCAACAGGTACAGAACGGCCATCCGGATGGAGACTCCGTTGGCGACCTGCTCGATGGCGGTGCAGCGCCCGGAGTCGGCGACCTCGGCGGTGATCTCCATGCCGCGGACCATCGGTCCGGGGTGCATCACGATGGCGTGCTCGGGCATCCGCGCCATGCGGTCGCCGTCGAGGCCGTAGCGCCGCGAGTACTCCCGCTCGGTCGGGAAGTACGCGGCGTGCATGCGCTCGCGCTGCACGCGCAGCATCATCACCGCGTCGGACTTGGGCAGCGCGGCGTCGAGGTCGTAGGAGACCTCGCAGGGCCAGGAAGCGACGCCGACCGGCAACAGGGTCGGCGGGGCGACGAGGGTGACCTCGGCGCCGAGGGTGTGCAGAAGGTCGACGTTGGAGCGGGCGACCCGGCTGTGCAGGACGTCACCGACGATGGTGACGCGTCGGCCGGCGAGGTCCTGACCGAGCCCGGCGTCCCGGCCGACGAGCCGGCGGCGCATGGTGAAGGCGTCGAGCAGGGCCTGGGTGGGGTGCTGGTGGGTGCCGTCGCCGGCGTTGATGACGGCGGCGTCGATCCAGCCGGAATTGGCCAGCCGGTACGGGGCTCCGGAGGCGCCGTGCCGGATGACGACGGCGTCGACGCCCATGGCCTCCAGGGTCTGGGCGGTGTCCTTGAGGGACTCGCCCTTGGACACGCTCGACCCCTTGGCGGAGAAGTTGATGACGTCCGCGGACAGCCGCTTCTCGGCGGCCTCGAAGGAGATCCGGGTGCGGGTGGAGTCCTCGAAGAAGAGGTTCACGACGGTGCGGCCGCGCAGGGTCGGCAGCTTCTTGATCGGCCGGTCGGCGACCCGGGACATCTCCTCGGCGGTGTCGAGGATCAGGACGGCGTCGTCGCGGGTGAGGTCGGCGGCCGAGATGAGATGGCGCTGCATCTTTCAGGCTCCGTAAGGCAGTTCATTCGGGAGATTTCGGGCGGGCAGGAGTGCGCGGAGGCGTACGACGGTGGCGTACGCCCCGGTTTGCTAGTGCTGCGCGCCCTGGGCGGTCTGCTTCACACCGAGCAGCACGGTGTCGCGACCGTCCTCCTCGGCGAGCTGGACCTTGACCGTCTCCCGCAGCGACGTGGGGAGGTTCTTGCCGACGTAGTCGGCGCGGATGGGCAGTTCACGGTGACCGCGGTCGACCAGGACCGCGAGCTGCACGGCACGCGGACGCCCGATGTCGTTCAGGGCGTCGAGGGCTGCGCGGATGGTGCGGCCGGAGAAGAGGACGTCGTCGACCAGGACGACGAGCCTGCCGTCGATGCCGTCACCGGGGATGTCGGTGCGGGCCAGCGCACGCGGCGGGTGCATGCGCAGGTCGTCGCGGTACATCGTGATGTCCAGCGAACCGCACGGGACCTTGCGCTCGGTGATCTGTTCGAGCTTGGCAGCGAGCCGCTGGGCGAGGAAGACGCCTCGGGTGGGAATGCCGAGGAGCACCACGTCGTCGGCGCCCTTGGCGCGCTCGACGATCTCATGGGCAATGCGGGTCAGTACCCGCGCGATGTCGGGCCCTTCGAGCACGGGCCGCGCATCGGACGCTTGCGTGTCCATACGAAACGGACCTCCTTCTCCGCCTCACGGGACGGACCTTAAAGGACGTCGGGATTGCGCCATCCACGGTAGCAGGCCGGGACGACCGCCCTGATCACCCCCCTGACGGCCGCGGATCACCCGCTCGGCGCAGTCGACCGCCGATACCACGGAAGAGTCGCTGCGGACCATTCGGCTTGACGCAGGAGAGTAACGCTGCGTAACCTCACAGTGAGTTACCAGCCGCGCGGCATGGAAACAAGCCGGCCGCGTCGACACAGTGTCCGGGGAGCTATATGTCCAGCGAATACGCCAAACAGCTCGGGGCCAAGCTCCGGGCCATCCGCACCCAGCAGGGCCTTTCCCTCCACGGTGTCGAGGAGAAGTCCCAGGGACGCTGGAAGGCGGTCGTGGTCGGTTCGTACGAGCGCGGCGACCGCGCCGTCACCGTGCAGCGCCTTGCCGAACTGGCGGACTTCTACGGCGTACCCGTGCAGGAACTCCTTCCGGGCACCACCCCCGGCGGCGCCGCCGAGCCGCCGCCGAAGCTGGTCCTGGACCTGGAGCGGCTGGCCACGGTGCCGGCCGAGAAGGCGGGCCCCCTGCAGCGGTACGCGGCGACGATCCAGTCGCAGCGCGGCGACTACAACGGCAAGGTGCTCTCCATCCGCCAGGACGACCTGCGCACACTCGCCGTCATCTACGACCAGTCGCCCTCGGTCCTCACCGAGCAGCTGATCAGCTGGGGCGTACTGGATGCGGACGCGCGTCGTGCGGTGTCCCACGAGGAGGGCTGAGCACTCCGCGGGTTCAGCAGAAACGTGCCGCCGGGGTGGTCGGAACTTCATGGTTCCGGCCACCCCGGCGGCGTTCTGAGCGCTTCGGGGCCTTCTGAGCACCCCGAGGACACGAAAAACGCCTCAGGGCCGCAGCGCGCGAGCTGCGGCCCTGAGGCGTTCAGGTGACTCAGTCCCCGGCGTCCTCGGCGGTGCGACGCAGCGAGGGCTTCAGGTCCTTCAGCCGGCCGAGCAGTCCGTTGACGAACGAGGGCGACTCGTCCGTCGAGAACTCCTTCGCCAGCTGCACCATCTCGTCCAGCACGACGGCGTCCGGGGTCTCGTCGACCCAGATCAGCTCGTACGCGCCCAGGCGCAGGATGTTGCGGTCCACGACCGGCATCCGGTCGAGCGTCCAGCCGACCGAGTACTGCGCGATCAGCTCGTCGATCCGCTTCGCGTGCTGCGCGTAGCCCTCGACCAGCTGCATCGTGTACTCGCTCACCGGCGGCTGCCGGGTGTCGGTCCGGGAGAGCCGGATCCAGTCCGCGAGGACCGTCAGGACGTCGGCGCCGCGCTGATCGCCCTCGAAGAAGATCTGGAAGGCGCGCTTGCGGGCCGTGTTGCGGGCAGCCAATTTAGCTGGTCACCCGGCCGAGGTAGTCGCTCGTGCGGGTATCGACCTTGATCTTCTCACCGGTGGTGATGAAGAGCGGGACCTGGATCTGGTGGCCAGTCTCCAGGGTCGCGGGCTTGGTGCCGCCGGTGGAGCGGTCGCCCTGGACGCCCGGCTCGGTCTCGGCGATGGTCAGCTCGACGGCGGCCGGGAGTTCGACGAAGAGCACCTCGCCCTCGTGCTGCGCGACGGTGGCCATGAAGCCCTCGACGAGGAAGTTGGCGGCGTCGCCGACGGCCTTGCGGTCGACCATGAGCTGGTCGTACGTCTCCATGTCCATGAAGACGAAGTACTCGCCGTCCATGTAGGAGAACTGCATGTCGCGCTTGTCGACGGTGGCCGTCTCGACCTTGACACCGGCGTTGAAGGTCTTGTCGACGACCTTGCCGGAGAGCACGTTCTTGAGCTTGGTGCGCACGAAGGCCGGGCCCTTGCCGGGCTTGACGTGCTGGAACTCGACGACGGACCAGAGCTGGCCGCCTTCGAGCTTGAGCACCATGCCGTTCTTGAGGTCGTTCGTGGAAGCCACGGTTGCGGAATCTCCTGGACTGACGTGGACGACCCCGGGGCAGGCGCCGCGGTGGTGTGCCGCTAGAGCGCGAGCAGCTCCTTGGTCGTGATGGTGAGTAGCTCGGGTCCGCCGTCCGCCTCGGGGCGTACGACGAGCGTGTCATCGATCCGGACGCCGCCCCGGCCCGGGAGGTGGACCCCCGGTTCGACGGTGACCGGCACGCAAGCGTCCAGTTTACCCATGGCCGAGGGAGCCAGCTGAGGGTCCTCGTCGATTTCGAGTCCGACGCCATGGCCGGTGAGGGGCGGGAGGCCTTCTGCGTACCCCGCGGAATCCAGCACCTGGCGTGCGGCGCGGTCGACGTCGCGGTAGGCGGAGCCGGGCGCCAGCATCTCCCGACCGGCGCGCTGGGCTGCGAAGACCAGGTCGTACAGCTCGATCTGCCAGTCGGCGGGCGAGGTGCCGATGACGAAGGTACGGCCGATCTCGCAGCGGTAGCCGCGGTACGTCGCGCCCAGGCATACGGAGAGGAAATCGCCCTCCTCGACGCGGCGGTCGGTGGGGCGGTGGCCACGACGGCCGGAGTTGGGGCCGGTGGCGACGGAGGTCGGGAAGGCGGGGCCGTCGGCGCCGTGGTCGACGAGGCGGCGCTCCAGTTCCAGGGCGAGGTGGCGTTCGGTGCGGCCCACGAGGATGGATTCCAGGAGCTCGCCGAGGGCCTGGTCGGCGATTTCGGCGCCGATGCGCAGGCAGGAGATCTCCTCCTCGTCCTTGACGACCCTGAGCTGCTCGACCGCGCCACCGAGATCGGCGAGGCGCAGTCGGGGGGCGACCGAGCGGATGGCGCGGTGCCGGGCGACGGTGAGGTGGTGTTCCTCGACGGCGAGGGAGTCGGCGCCCTGGGATGCGGCGAGGTCGGCGGCCGCGACGGCGGGATCACCGGCGGGGCCGGGGCCGGGCAGGGGGTGCACGGGCAGGGCCTCGTCGGGGCGGCCTTCCGTCGGTTTCTCGTCCGGGGGGCCGGTGCAGACCAGCAGGTCCTCGCGCTTGCCGATCAGCAGGGCGGCACGCTGGGGTGCCGCTCCTGCGAGGTAGCGGACGTTGGCGGGACGGGAGATCAGCGCCGCTGCGCTGCCGGCCGCGTTGCAGCGCTCCCGTAGCCGGGTTCGGCGGGCCGCGTACACCTCTGACATGAGCCGAGCGTACGAGGGGTGAGCGGTGATCGCCGGTTGGGAGGGCCGAGTGGGGGTGTCTCCGACGGTTGAGCGGCGGGCGCCTTGTGCCGGTGGGTGGGTCTCCGACGGTTGAGCGGCGGGCGCTTGTGCCGGTGGGTGGGTCGGGGTCGCGGTGGTGCGGCGAGCCCGCCGCGGGTTGCGCCCCTCCGCCAGCTGCCACGGTGGACGTCCGTTGGTAACCGGCTGAGCGGCGGGCTGCGCCGCACCCCCACGACCCGCTCCCGTGCATCGGCGGCTGCGGGTGCATGGTGGCGTGCCACCCACCCGCGGGCAGACGCATGCCGCAACCAGCCCGTCAGGCCGCGGGCAGTCGTGCCTCCCCCAGTGCCTCAAGGGCCTGGGAGGTACCCCCAGGGCGGCACGGGTGGGCACGGGCGGCACCCGTCAGCGCCAGGTTGCGCGCCCCACCCGCCCAGTCAACGCCGGGCTACGTCACCCACCGCTCGCGTCAGCTACCACTTGGGCGGCGATGCGATCGACCTCGCCAGGACCTCGTCCAGGACGCGGGCCGTGCCGGGTACGTCGAGTTGGGAGTTGTCGATGATCGAGAGGCCCGAGCCGTACCAGCCCGCCATGCGGCCGTGGATGCGGGCTACCTCCTCGTCGGTGAGGCGGCGGTTGCCGGTGCGTTCGGCGTTGCGTTCCAGGACTATGTCGAGGCCGGGGAGGAGGACCACGGGGAGCAGGCCGGGGCCCACGTGCCGTTTCCAGCCGCCGAGGCCCACGACCGGGCGGTCCGGGAAGACGGCGTCGTCGAGGATGCAGGAGATGCCGTTGGCCAGGAAGTTGCGCGCGGCGAATCCGCAGGTGCGGCGGGCGAGGCGGTACTGGGCCTCGGAGTGGTCGTTCCATCCGGACTGCGGGTCCGCGAAGCCGGAACGGACCCATTCGCGTACGTCGTCCAGGCTGATGTGGGCCGTGGGGACCCGGCGGTGGTCCGCCCAGTACTTGGCGACGCTGGTCTTGCCGGCGCCGGCGGGGCCGATGAGCAGCACCGCGAGTGTCGTGGTGCCGGGGTCGGGAGCGGTCGCTGCGGGCGGCGTGCTGGGCATGGCGACGGGGCCGCCGGGCGGTAGCGGCACATGGCCGGTGGTGTCCGGCGCCGTCGGGACGGCTTGCGCAGGCATGGGGTGCGAGGCGGGCGGGACCGGGGCCGAGGGGGCGCCGGTGAAGCCGGGGGCCGGGGGCGGCGGGGGCACAGGGACGGGTCCCTGCGGCCCGGGTGCGGAACCCTGGTGGTGCGGACCTGGGTGTTGCGCGGCCGGCGACCAGCCGGCGGCCGGTCCGTGCCCCGGCTGGTGGGGCGGCGGCAGCGGAGACCCCACTGCGTGCTGCATCCGGTGCCACTCCGTCTCGTACAGGCAATTGACGCTGGCAGCGAGGCGGGCCCCGCTCGCTACCGAACGGTACCGTCCCCGGCCGCCGTTTGGTGAACGGCCGGGGACGGCCCGAAGTGCCCGGTGTGGAGAGGCGAATCGGGCGGATGGGGCCCCTGTGGACTTACTGGCCCACTTCGCCGTAGGCGGCGAGGAGCATGGCCGGATCGGGGCCTTCCAGAACGGTGGGCTTGGCCAGGCCGTCCAGGACGATGAAGCGCAGCAGGTCCCCGCGGGACTTCTTGTCGACCTTCATGTTCTGCAGCAGCTTGGGCCACTGGTCGTAGCGGTAGTGCAGCGGCAGGCCGACCGATTCGAGGATCGTGCGGTGCCGGTCGGCGGTGGCGTCGTCCAACCGGCCCGCGAGACGGCCGAGTTCGGCGGCGAAGTGCATGCCGACGGCGACCGCGGCGCCGTGCCGCCACTTGTAGCGCTCGTTCTTCTCGATGGCGTGGCCGAGGGTGTGGCCGTAGTTGAGAATCTCCCGCAGGCCCGATTCCTTCAGGTCGGAGGAGACGACCTCCGCCTTGACCCGGATGGACCGCTCGATGAGCTCGGCGGTGTGCGGGCCGACCGGGGTGCGGGCGGCCTGCGGGTCGGCCTCGATGAGCTCGAGGATCGTCGGGTCGGCGATGAAGCCGGCCTTGATGATCTCGGCGAGCCCGGAGACGTAGTCGTTGACCGGGAGGGAGTCCAGCGCCGCCAGGTCGCACAGCACGCCGGCGGGCGGGTGGAAGGCGCCGACCAGGTTCTTGCCCTCGGCGGTGTTGATGCCGGTCTTGCCGCCCACCGCCGCGTCGACCATGGCCAGGACGGTGGTGGGGATCGCGATCCAGCGGACCCCGCGCAGCCAGGTCGCGGCGACGAAGCCGGCGAGGTCGGTGGTCGCGCCGCCGCCGACGCCCACGACGACGTCCGTGCGGGTGAAGCCGGACTGGCCGAGCGCCTTCCAGCAGTAGGCGGCGACCTCGGCGGTCTTGGCCTCCTCGGCGTTGGGCACCTGGATGGCGACCGCCTCGTAGCCCTGCTCGGCCAGATCGGCGCGCAGCGCCTCGCCGGTCTCGGCCAGCGCCTCGGGGTGGATGACGGCGACCCGCTTGGCCTTGTCGCCGACCAACCCGCCGAGCTCACCGAGCAGCTGACGGCCGACCAGGACCTCGTACGGCTCGCTGCCCGCGGTGCCGCCGACCTGGATCCTTGTCACCTGGCTTGCCATCATGTCCTCCGGCCGGGGGTCCGGGGGGTGTCCCCCGGAAAATGCAGTCAACTCCAGTGCGTCCAGGGCGGCTTGGGTGACCTCTTCGGGCGTACGGCCATCAGTGGCGACCACGGCCGTGGCGACCTCCTCGTAGAGGTGCCGGCGGGCCTCCATCAGCTCGCGCCACTGCTTGCGCGGGTTGACGGCGAGAAGGGGGCGGGCCGCGTTCAGGCCGGTCCGCTTGACCGCTTCCTCGACGTCCATGGAGAGGTAGACGACCCGCTGCCCGGCGAGCAACGCGCGCGTGTCCGCGTCGAGGATCGCGCCGCCGCCCAGCGCCAGGACGCCGTCGTGCTCGGCCAGCGCCCGGTGCACCGCCTGCTTCTCGAGCGCCCGGAACACGGGCTCGCCCTCGTCGACGAAGATCTCGGCGATGGACCGGCCCTGCTCGGCGACGATGTCATCGTCGGTGTCCCGGTAGCCGACGCCCAGCCGCTCGGCCAGCAACTGCCCGACCGTGGACTTGCCCACGCCCATCGGACCGACCAGCACCACCTGCGGAGCGCTCATCGGATCGCCAGGTTGTCGAGGTACGACTGCACGTTGCGGCGGGTCTCGGGCACGCTGTCGCCGCCGAACTTCTCCGCCACGGCGTCCGCGAGGACCAGCGCGACCATCGCCTCCGCGACGATGCCGGCGGCCGGCACCGCGCACACGTCGGAGCGCTGGTGGTGAGCGGCGGCCTCCTCGCCGGTGGCGACGTCCACGGTCCGCAGGGCCCTCGGCACCGTCGCGATCGGCTTCATCGCGGCCCGCACCCGCAGCAGCTCACCCGTCGACAGTCCGCCCTCGGTGCCCCCGGAGCGGCCGGTGGCCCGCTTGATGCCCTCGTCGGTGGTGAGGATCTCGTCGTGCGCCTTCGAACCCGGCACCCGTGCCAGCTCGAAGCCGTCGCCGACCTCGACGCCCTTGATCGCCTGAATGCCCATCAGGGCGGCGGCCAGCCGGGAGTCCAGCCGGCGGTCCCAGTGCACGTGCGAACCGAGGCCCACGGGCACGCCGTACGCCAGCACCTCCACGACACCGCCGAGCGTGTCGCCGTCCTTGTGGGCCTGGTCGATCTCCGCGACCATCGCCTTCGACGCGTCCGCGTCCAGGCAGCGCACGGGGTCCGCGTCGAGTTTCTCGACGTCCGCCGGGGTCGGGTACACGCCGTACGGGGCCTTGGCCGCCGCCAGCTCCACGACATGGCTGACGATCTCGATG
>NZ_JBQQCE010000196.1:0-17008 GCF_052245645.1 Streptomyces sp. KR55
CCACATCCGCGGCGGCGAGGCCTCCCGGAACGCGAATCGAGGATCGAGGGCAGATATCGGTTTCGTCACTGCCGGAGGTGGGCCAGGGGTGCGGGAGTTCCAGAGGGGCGCAGTGCGGCTGCACATCCTGCACCACGCGGCCGAGGACGAGATCCACGGCGCGTGGACGACCGAGGAACTGGCCCGCCACGGCTACCAGATCAGCCCCGGCACCCTGTACCCGACGCTGCACCGACTGGAGGCGGACGGGCTGCTGGTGTCCGAGCAACGCGTGGTCGACGGCCGTACCCGGCGCGTCTACAAGGCGACCAAGGCCGGCAAGAAGGCCCTCGCCGAGGACCGCCAGGCGCTGAAGGAACCGGCCCGCGAAGTCCTCGGCGACGACTCCGTCTGACCCTCGGTCACCCTCGGGCGGCCGGAATCAGGGGCGCGGCCGTGGCGCAACACGTCAGGCTGGCGTCCAGTGAGGAGGCGCCGGCACCGACGATCAGCAGGAAGAGGCTGCCTGATCACCCTTCGGCCCCATACGGTGTCGAGTCGCGCGATCCTGGAGATATGGAGATCGAGGTCTTGGTAGTTCCCGGCTGCCCCAACCAGCAGCTCGCCGAGACGCGCCTGCGGCAGGCGCTGGACGAGGCCAGGCTGTCGAACACGCCCATCACCACCCGGGTGATCGCCGACCAGGTCGAGGCAGAACGGTCGGGCTTCACCGGCTCCCCGACGATCCTGATCGACGGCCGCGACCCGTTCGCCGAGCCCGGTGCCGCGCCGTCGGTCGCCTGCCGGATCTACCGCACTCCGCTGGGCTTGGCCGGCGCACCGGAGGTCGACCAGCTCGGGCAGGCCCTCCGGGCAGCCGGCGACACGGGCGGCTGAGTGTAAGCGGGATCACCGTCTGGCCGCTGGTCGGCGCTCTAGCGTCGCGACATGGACACAACGGATGCCGCAGGAGGTGACGGTTGTGATGCGCGCCGTGTGGAACGGCACCGTACTCGCGGAGGCCGAGCGGACCGTCGTAGTGGAGGGCAACCACTACTTCCCGCCCGAGTCGCTCAACCGAGCGTTCTTCGCCGAGAGCCGGACATGGTCCCTGTGCTTCTGGAAGGGGCTCGCCCGCTACTACACGGTGACCGTCAACGGGCAGGACAACGTGAACGCCGCCTGGTACTACCCGCACCCCAGCCCACTGGCCAGGAAGATCAAGGACCACGTCGCCTTCTGGAACGGCGTCGTGGTCCAGGAGGCGGCGCCAGAGGAGAGCCGGTGACCGCCGCCCGCGGTCTGAGGGTCGCGGCCTTGGCCGCAGGAGTCGGCGGCTCGCTGGCCGCCGCATACCTGGGGCTGGTGACCGGAGCCGTCCCGGTCGATGTGGGCGTGGGGCGGCGCACCCGCGCGTTGGGTCCGCAGACCGTCGACATCACAGCCCCTCGGGAGACGGTCTTCGACGTGGTGGCGGGGCCGTATCTGGGCCGTACCCCGCGGGCAATGAGCGAGAAGCTGAAGGTGCTGGAGCGCGGCGTCGACCTGGTGCTGGCCGAGCACTTCACCCCGGTCGCTGGCGGGCGGCTGAGAGCGGTCACGGTGGAGACGGTGCGCTTCACCCGGCCCGAGCGCATCGACTTCCGGCTGGTACGTGGACCGGTGCCGCAGGTGACCGAGTCCTTCGTGCTCAGCGAGACCACGGCGGGGACACGCCTGGTGTACGAGGGACAGATGGGCACCGACCTGTGGCGGATCGGGCAGTGGTGGGGCGCCGCGGTGGCCGCACGCTGGGAGAACGCGGTCGACGCCTCCCTCGCCTCGGTCAAGGCCGAGGCCGAACGCCGTACAGCGGTGTCGAGCGGGTGAACGCGCGGCCAGTTCGGTGAGCGCGCTTACATTTCCCGGCGCCCCGGCGGCCGTAGCCTCACGGGCATGCTGCTCCGTCTCGTACTCGGCGCGATCTCTACGGCGATGGCCGTCGGCCAGCTCGCCTCCATCGCCGACATGCCGGCCATTCTCGGCACGTACGGTCTGGTGCACGGGGCCCCGGCGGCTGTACTGGCCGTGGTGCTGATCGGCGGTGAGCTGGTGTGCGGAGTGTGGTTTCTGGCCCGTCCCCGGTCGAGGGCCATCGCACCGGTGTGGATCTATACGGCCGTGTCGCTGGTGTGGAGCGCGCTGGCCGTCCAGGCGTACGCGCGGGGGCTGACGGTGGACAACTGCGGCTGCTTCGGGATCTACCTCCCCCAGCGGCTCACCTGGTTCGTCCTGGTCCAGGACGCGCTGATGCTGCTGTACGCCGCTGTGCTGCTGCGCGGCGCCCATCGGGCCAGATCGCCGGCCGGGCGGCATCCCGGTACCGGTGGGGCGCACAGCAGCCACGATGCGAAGACGAGGGCGAGGACGCGATGAAGGTGAACCGCACGGCAGGACCGGGCCGGCCGGCCGCGGCAGACGGTGCGCGCAAGAAGCAGGATCGAGGGGAGGTGTTCATCGAGTTCACCAAGTCGATCTGTCCGCTGTGCAAGACCCCGGTCGACGCGCAGGTCAACATCCGCGACAACAAGGTCTATCTGCGCAAACGCTGCCGCGAGCACGGCGGGTTCGAGGCCCTGGTCTACGGGGACGCCGAGGAGTACCTGGCCTCGGCCCGGTTCAACAAGCCCGGCACCCTTCCGCTCGCCTTCCAGACCGAGGTGAAGGACGGCTGCCCGACCGACTGTGGACTGTGCCCGGAGCACAAGCAGCACGCCTGCCTCGGGATCATTGAGGTCAACACCGGCTGCAACCTGGACTGCCCGATCTGCTTCGCCGACTCCGGCCACCAGCCGGACGGCTACACCATCAGTCATGACCAGTGCGCACGCATGCTCGACACCTTCGTCGTATCCGAGGGCGAGGCGGAGGTGGTGATGTTCTCCGGCGGCGAACCCACCATCCACAAGCACATCCTCGACTTCATCGACCTCGCGCAGGCCCGCCCCATCAAGAACGTCACCCTCAACACCAACGGCATCCGCCTCGCCACCGACAAGAACTTCGTCGCCGAGCTGGGCAAACGCAACCAGGTACCGGGCCGTTCGGTGAACATCTACCTCCAGTTCGACGGCTTCGAGGAACGCACCCACCGAGAGATCCGGGGCCGCGATCTGCGCACGTTCAAGCAAAGGGCCCTGGACAACTGCGCCGAGGCCGGACTGACCGTCACCCTGGTCGCCGCGGTCGAACGCGGCCTGAACGAGCATGAGTTGGGCGCGATCATCGAGTACGGCGTCGACCACCCGGCCGTCCGCTCGGTGGCCTTCCAGCCGGTCACCCACTCCGGCCGGCACGTGCCCTTCGACCCGCTCAACCGGCTCACCAACCCCGATGTGATCCGCCTGATCGGCGAGCAACTCCCCGACTGGTTCACCAAGGGCGACTTCTTTCCCGTGCCGTGCTGCTTCCCCACCTGCCGCTCCATCACCTACCTGCTGGTGGACGGCGTACCGGGCGACCGCACGGTGGTCCCCATCCCGCGGCTACTGAACGTCGAGGACTACCTCGACTACGTCACCAACCGGGTCATGCCCGACGACGGCATCCGCGAGGCCCTGGAGAACCTGTGGTCCGCCTCAGCGTTCATGGGCACCGCCACGACCGAGGAGAAACTCCGGGCCACCGCCGAGACCCTGGACTGCGCGGACACCTGCGGCATCGATCTCCCGCAGGCCGTGAAGGACCTCGATGACAAGGCGTTCATGATCGTGGTTCAGGACTTCCAGGACCCCTACACCCTGAACGTCAAGCAGCTGATGAAATGCTGCGTGGAGGAGATCACCCCGGACGGGCGGCTCATCCCGTTCTGCGCCTACAACTCCGTCGGCTACCGCGAACAGGTCCGTGCCCAGATGTCCGGCGTCCCCGTCGCCGACGTGGCACCCAACGCCCTGCCCCTCGCCGACCGGCTCACCGACACCCCGTACGGCTCGAAGACCACACGCGCCCCGGAGCACCGGCCATGAAGCGCGACGAGATCAAGTCCTGCTGCGCCGACGCCTACTCCAAGGACGTCGTCGCTCTCCTGCTCGGCGACTCCTACCACCCCGGCGGCACCGCTCTCACCCGCCGCCTGGCCGGCGCCCTCACACTCACCCCGGACCAGCGCGTGCTGGATGTGGCCTCCGGTCGCGGCACCACCGCACTCCTGCTTACCGACGTATACGGGGCGCGGGTGGACGGCCTCGACTACGCCCCCGCCAACACCGCCCTCGCCCAGGGAGCCGCCCAGGCCGCCGGCCTCGCCGACCGGGCCGTGTTCGTCACCGGCGACGCCGAGCACCTGCCGTATGAGGACGGGCTCTTCGACGCGGTGGTGTGTGAGTGCGCGCTGTGCACCTTCCCCGACAAGGCGCAGGCCGCCGCCGAGTTCGCCCGCGTGCTCAAGCCCGGAGGACGCGTCGGCATCACCGACGTCACCACCGACCCGCGTCGGCTGCCGCCCGAACTGCTCGGCCCGGTCGCCCGCATCGCCTGCGTGGCCGACGCCCGGCCCCTGGACGAGTACGCCGGGATTCTGGCTCGGGTCGGACTGCGCGTTATGGCCACCGAGCGCCACGACCAGGCCATGCTGCGCATGATCGACCAGATCGAGGCGCGGCTGAACCTGCTGCGCATCACCGCGCCCACCTGCCTCGCCGACGCCGGTGTGGACCTCACGGCGGCCCCGGCCGTCCTGAACGCGGCCCGTGCCGCCGTGGCGGACGGCACGCTCGGCTACGCCCTGCTGACCGCGGTGAAATCACCCTGACGGCCCAGCCCTCTACCCCCGGGTACGTAAGCGCCCTCACATACCTGCCCCCTACACAGGTCATAGCGTCGAACCCACAGGAGACATCACCGCATGTGAGAGGGGCACTCATCATGACAACCACCCTGCGGGTATCCCCGGGCACGGCCGTGATCCCGGTCCACGCGGTGTGGGGTGCCGCGGCCGGACTGGTCGGAGGCATCGGCATGGGCATCTGGATGTCGGTTTCCCAGCCGATGATGGACACCGCGATGATCACCATGGTCGCCGGGCTCCTCGGCTCCACCAACGCCTTCGTCGGCTGGCTGATCCACCTGTCCATCGCCGTCTTCGCCGGCATTACCTTCGGCGCGCTGCTCGGACAGTTCGCCCAGCGCCTCGCGCCCGCCGCCGCCCTCGGCCTCGTCTACGGCGCAGTGTGGTGGTTCATCGGCGCACTGTGGATCATGCCCGCGAACATGGGCATGCCCGTCTTCGAGTGGAACGACGTCACCTCCTCCAGCCTCGGCGCCCACCTTGTCTTCGGGCTGCTGGCCGGAGTGACGTTCGCCGTCGTCGCCCAGACGATGGGCAAGAGCAGCAGCTCGGCCCGCGGATGAGCTCCGTACCGCCCGCGTCAATACCCGGCCCCGGCGCCCCTCCACCGGGGGCCACGCCGCGCCGCATGCCAGGTGAAATGGGCGCGGTGCCCTACTGTCTGGCCGACAGCGCCGAGGCGCTGGCCAGCCCGGCGTGGGGCGCCGCGCCCCCGCCCTGGGCCCCGGGACGACGCGAGGAGACGCACACCATGACCGACGCCGCAGAAGACGCCGACGCCGCCGAGCGGACCTGGTGCCTGTCCGAGGTCGACATTTTCTGCGACCTGTCCGAGCGGGAGATGGAGGCCATCGCCCAAGCGGCGCCGATGAAGACCTACAGCGCGGGCGAGATCCTGCACTCGCCCACCCAGCCGTCCGAGGTGCTGTTCATCCTCAAGCGCGGCCGGGTGCGCATCTTCCGGGTCTCCGCCGACGGACGTGCCCTCACCACCGCGATCATCAGCCCCGGTACCATCTTCGGCGAGATGGTGCTGCTCGGGCAGCACATGTACGACAACTACGCCGAAGCCCTCGACGACGTCACCGTCTGCGTGATGAGCCGCGCCGACGTGCACCGCTTTCTGCTCTCCGACGCCCGCATCGCCGCCCGCATCACCGCGATCCTCGGCCGCCGCCTCGCCGACCTCGAACAACGGCTGTCCGACAGCGTGTTCAAGACGGTGGCGCAGCGCATCGCCACCACCCTCACCACCCTGACCACCGCCCAGCCCCCGGCGAGTCCCCTGCGCCCCGTCGGACGCCACCCCCAAGTCGCCCTCACTCACGACCAGCTCGCCGCCTTGGCCGGCACATCCCGCGAGACGTGCACCAAGGTGCTGCGCGACTACGCCGACAGGGGCCTGATCCGTCTCGCTCGGGCCGTATCACCGTCCTCGACACCGAACGCCTCAAGGATGCCGCCGGCTGACGTCACCGAACCGTAAGACCGCAACCGGCTGCCCGCCCGGGCCTCCGGCCCTACGCTCACAGCCGGTCCCCACAGAAGCAGGAGTCCTTCATGCGTGCCCGTACCCTCCTTCCGGCCGCTGTGGCCGCCGCCCTTCTCACCGTCAGCGGGTGCGGTTCCGGAAGCGGCTCCGATTCCGCCGACGACGCAGAGACCTCCCCCTCGAAGACGGCGACCGCCCAAGCGCCCGCCGGCTCCGACGGGAGCGGCACCAGAGCGGACGGGGCCAAGGTGCCCGAGGCTCTGAACTTCACCGCCACCACGGTGGACGGCAAGCCTTTCGACGCGAAGAGTCTCACGGGCAGGCCGACCGTACTGTGGTTCTGGGCGCCCTGGTGCCCCACCTGCCGCGGCCAGGCGGCCGAGACCGCCAAGGTCGCCGCCGACTACGAAGGCAAGGCGAACGTCGTCGGTGTCGCCGGCCTCGACAAGAACGCCGCCATGCGCGACTTCGTCTCGGAGACCGGCACCGGCTCCTTCCCCCAACTGTCCGACGAGGCCGGGGATGTGTGGAAGCGGTTCGAGATCACCCAGCAGAGCATCTACGTGATCCTCGACAAGGACGGCAACACCGTCTACGAAGGCCTGCTGCCCGGCGGCGAAGGGCTGGCCGACAAGGTCGCCGCCCTCACCGGCTGAACCGTCATGGCCGACCTGCCCCTCGCCCTCGCGCTCGGCGCCGGGATGCTCGCCGCCGTCAACCCGTGCGGCTTCGCCCTCCTCCCCGCGTACTTGTCCCTGCTGGTCCTCGGCGACGACACCCCCAGCCGCATCGTCGCCGTCGGACGCGCCCTGACCACCACCGCCGCCATGACGATCGGATTCGCCGCTCTCTTCGGCATCTTCGGCCTCGCCGTCCAACCCGTCGCCGGACAACTCCAGCGGCACCTGCCCTGGTTCACCATCGCCTTCGGCCTGCTCATCGCTGCCGCCGGAGGCTGGCTGCTCGCCGGCCGCCAACTGCCCAGCCTCACCCCGAAACTCCGACGCGCCCCCACCCTCACCCGCTCCCTCCCCTCGATGGCGCTGTTCGGCATGGCCTACGCCACCGCCTCCCTCGGCTGCACCATCGCCCCGTTCCTCGCCATCGTCGTCTCCGCCTTCCGCAGCGGCTCCACCGGCGAAGGCATCGCCCTGTTCATCGCATACGCGGCCGGGATGGGTCTGATCGTCGGCGCCGCCTCGCTGACCGTCGCCCTCACCCGAGCCACCGCCGTCACCCGCCTGCGCCGCCTCGGCGCCCTCGCACCGCGCCTCGGCGGCGGGCTTCTCCTGCTCGTCGGCGCCTACGTGGCCTACTACGGCTGGTACGAAATCCGCGTCCAGCACGATCCCGCCACCACCGACCCGGTCATCGACGCGGTCGGCACCGCCCAACGCGCCGTCGCCGACGCCCTGTACGCCACCGGCCCCGCCGTGATCGCCGTACTCCTCGCCGTACTGCTCCTCGCGGCCTTGGCGATCCACCGCCGGCGAGCACACCGAACCTCCCGTACCGAAGTCGGACCACCGCCTGCCCCCGAGCACACCAGGTGAGCTAGCGGGAACCGGGCGAGGGCGCCCGGGAAAGCCGACCTGCGTGTCGATGTGCACCCATGGTTGCCGGGGCGAACCCGGTATGACGCTGCGACGCACCGGAGGACAGAGACGGGCTGCCAACGCTCAGCCTCAGCCCTGCCCAGCACCGCCGGGCTCGCGGCGGGGGCCGGGTTCTGGCGTCGCGGACGTACCGATGGAACCGCAAGGAGGAAGGACGAACAGTCGAGACGGTGGACGTTGACGAGGTCCTCCCGGCCTCGCCAGAGGGGCTCCATGCGCTCGTCGGGCCGGAGAAAAGGCGGTCCCGCGAGCAGGAGGTGACGGCCCGGCCCGCTGGTCCGCACTGGAGTCCGTGCGGCAGATCGGGCAGGCGGTCCCCGGCCCACGGACCATGTCCGGGTGGACGCGAACCCGCCACGGACGCGGCTGCGCCGGTGCTGGATGCTCAGCTCGGAGAGCGTACGGAAGACCCGTCCGCGCAGCCCCGTGGCGCCATCGCCAACGGGCCAGGCGCGGGGCGAGTTGGGTGCGGGCCAGCCTGAGGAACGGGTTGCGGCTGGAGCGGATCGTGAAGGCACGGTCGGTCCATCAGGACGGGCAACACCTGGCTGCCCACCTCCGGCACGTCGAGCCGGCCAAGACCGACAGCCGCAGCCGCGCGCACCTCGGCCGTGGCATCCCCCGCCGGCTCGGCCGGCACCCACGCATGCTCCGGCCGGCCGATCCTGCCCAGCCCCTTCGCCGCCGCCGCACGCCGCCGGGCATGCGGCACCGCCAACTCCCGCAGGAAAAAGGCAACCTGATGTCCCGATGGTGTGCGGACCCTTGGCCGCCCGCGCGACCTGCGGCGGGCAGGTTCCCTCCCACAGTCGTCATACGGTGCGGTTCCTGCTGGTTGACCGGGTGTCTTCCGTTCTCGGCGTGCTGTGTCGAGGGTCTCGTCCACGCGTGCGGTCCATCTCGCGCCATTCCGGCCGCAGCCCGGTCAGGTTCGTGGTGAGGAAGTACGTGGCCCCGCCGGCCAGCAGTACCGGCACCAGCCCGACGGCGGCTACCGCTGCCCCCGCAATCAGACCCCCCAGGGGGATACCGGACCAGGCCAGCGAATCGCCGAGCGCGTTGACCCGGCCCAGCATCGGGCGCGGCACCCGCTCGAAGAGGACGGCCCCGATGATCGGGTTGAGGAAGCCTGCGCCGAACCCGCTGACGGCGAACACGGCCAGCACAACGCCCATCGGCGCCTCGGAGGCGAGGACCAGAAACCTTGGCGCACCTGCTAACAAGAACCCCATGAAGAACACCGCCCGGCGCCGAAGCCGGTGCGCAACCGCGGCCGCCAGCAGGCTCCCACCGATGGCTGCGGCTCCAGCCATGCTGCCCATCAGGCCAATGGCTGCCGGGCCCTTGCCGGATTCTTCGGCCCAGACAGGGATGAGCACGGTGCTGAAAGCCGCGTCCAGCAGGTTGGTGATCCCGACCATGACGATGAGGGCGAGGAGTAGCGGGTCGCCCCGCAGGAAGGTGAAACCCTCGCCGAATCGTCGCCAATAGCCCGGCTCCTCCGTCTCCCCGTCCGGCAATGAGGACGGCGCGAGCACCTGCCCCATGTCCCTGGGCAGCGCCAGTGCGATGATCAACGATCCGCCCGCAAAACAGACCGCGTTGACAACCAGACCCGGCAAAGGACCGAGCACCGCCACCAAGGAGCCACCGGCCACCGGGCCGACGGTGGAAGCAAGGCGCTCGATCACGCCGGACAGGCCTGTGGCACGCTCCAGCGGTACCCGGCTGCGGTCGGCCGCCTCCGGCATCATGACCTCCTTGGCGAGGTCGCCGGGGCCACGCGCCGTGCCGATCAGTGCGACAAGGACCAGCAGCAGCGGAAAGGAGAGCAGGCCCAGGCGGTGGAGCAGAGGAACGGCAGCGGCGGCCGTTGCACTGGCCAGGTCGGTGGTCCAGGAGACGACACGCGGGCCCACCCGGTCCACCAACGGCCCGGTGAGCGCCTTGACCACGACATACGGGGTCATCTCACAGAAGGCGACCAGCCCCGTCTGGGTGGCGCTACCGGTGGTGACCAGCACGAACCAGGGCAGCGCGATACCCGAGATCCGAGTACCGGTCAGCGACACCGCCATGGCCGCGAGCACACCACCGAGCGGCCGTAAGCTCCGCGCACTGCCTGTGCCGTCCGTACCGGGAGCGGCGTCCGTCACGGGCTCTCCGTTCCCGTCGCCCTCTGGGCTTCGGACGCCGCACTGGACGGAACCACCGACGGGGCGGACGGGTCCGGCTCGGGCAGGAGATGAGTGATCACGGAGAACCGCTCGGCACCCTCCGGGGCCTGCGCCGCCCCCTCCGGCGTGTCCTGACGGTAGCGGGTGATGACTGCCCGCAGTTCCTCGTAGAGCGCTGCAGCCTCCTCGGGAGTCAGGCGCAGGGCCCAGTCGCTCATGTCGAAGGTGTCCCGCCATGCGCGAGGCATCGTCTGGAGTTCGTTCAGCGCCCGCTGCGTGCGAACGGTGTAGGTGGCAGCGACGGACTGCAGGTAGGCCAGGGCGGCCTCAGGCTCCCGTTCGGCCAGGTCGTGATCGTTGAACCAGGTCCTGCGATGCACCGAACGCCACCAGCGCTCTCGCGCATTGCCGCGTTCCGTGTCCTCCTCGACGAACCCGGCCGCCCCCAGTTGGCGCAGGTGGTAACTGGCCGTGCCGGAATTGACGCCCAGCCGCTCCGCAAGCCGGGTGGCGGTCGACGGGCCGTGCTTGCGCAACAGACCGACCAACTGCACCCGTACCGGGTGCGCGAGGGCGCGCAGCCCCTTGGCATCCAGAACAACCGCGTCCGGATCGGGGGGTGTTGCCTGTGGCCATTCACTCGGTTCCGTCACACCCACACACAGTAGACCGCAAACAGTTCTTCGCACAGACTCCTTCGCGAAGATTTCTTTGCGGTTGGTGTGGCCGTGCGGCACGACCGTTCGGGATCTACGACTTCCCGACCCGCGTGTACGTCACGTCGAAGTCGGGCGTCCAGAGTTCGCCGTCACGTGACTGCTCCCAACCGCCTGTGATCGTGTTGCCCCCGTCGCTGAACGTGCCGGTGAATCGTTGATGGAAGTCGGGCGCGGCGCGCCACTGCTTCCACACGCCGTCGCTCAAGCTCGTGCGGTACGTGCGAGCGACACCGCGGCCATCGGCGTACAAGGTGGTGAAGTCTCCGGCCGTCTCGTCGTAGCCGGTCACCGTCGCCGTGGGAAACGGCGCGTGCGCACCCCACTCCGCAGGAAGGGCCGACCCTGGGCCCACATCCGCACGCTGGACCAGGAAGACTCCGCCCTCCAGCCATGCGATCTCCGTCCGCACCGGTCCACCATCATGGCCGACCCACATGTCCCACTCGCCCACGAGCACGTCCAGCTGCCGCAGCGCGCTGTGGGGTGTTGGTTGCCGCATCGTCGTCTCCTCTCCCAGGCAGGGCCATTCCCCCAGGTATGACCGAGGCCATTGGCCCAACTCATCGTTCTGGGAACAGGTGGAAGTCCACCAATCCAGCGAAGATCCGTGAACACTCACGGCATGGAGGTCTGAGACTGCGGAACGGGTCGTCAGTATGGTTCGACAGCAGACAAAGGGGTGGCTCACCATGGCAATCACGAACATCTACGCAGTGATGCCCGTCGCGGACTTTGAAGCGGCGCGTGGCTGGTACGAACGCCTCTGGGGGCGCCCCGCCGACCGCAACCCCATGGACGGCCTGGCGGAGTGGCAGGTCATCGAGGGTGGGGCCATCCAATTGCTACGCGACCCCGACCGCGCCGGATTGGCCATGCTCACGGTGGGAGTCGACGACACCGACGCTCAAGCTGCTGCTGTCGCAGAGCGAGGTCTGGACATGGGGCCCGTCCGGGACACCCATGGTGGATTCCGCGTCGCGGCCATCTCCGACCCCGCCGGCAACGTCATCACTTTCGCGCAGGATGTCGGGATCGACGTCTGACCTTCCGCCGCACGAGGCCCGTACAGGCCGGCCGCCTGCATCCGCCTCGCAGGCTATACCTTGCGCGCGTCTGCGATCTTGTCCAGTTGATGCCCCAGGCGCGTATCCGACTGGCCTGGTCACGGAAGTCCAGGTCGTACTCACGTGATCGCATGGCGGCCGAATCCAGCAGCAGTTTCTCGCGGCGCCCGCCGTCTGCACCCCGGTGCCCGTTGCGGACCCAGCGGCGCTGATCTTCACCGGCGGCAGCCGTCGGCAAAATTGATAACGGGCACAAGTATTTAGGGAAGTGCCGGAACACGTACCCATAATTGGGATATCGCGGCGGGCGAGTAACACGGCAGGGCTGGTATGGCGCAGACGTACGGGGGCGGGTAAACGGCCCGTCCGCCCGTCGGCCGATCGCGTGTCTCCGCAAGTGGGGCATCGTGCCGGTCGGGGCGCTTTCCCTCAGCAATACGTCGGATGGGACTTCTTGTGCGCAGTACTGACCCGGTTCCCGGTTACCAGACCTACGACCAGCAGCAGGGCGGCTCAGGCCGCCCTGACCAGCGTGAGGCCACCGCGCGGCGGGTGGCCCTGGCCGTCTGCACCGTCGTCGATGTCGCCGCCGGATTCCTGCTTCTGTGGGTTCTGCTCCACCTGCTCGATGCCAATCAGTCCAATGTCTTCGTCGAGTTTGTGCACGGAACGGCCGATTGGCTGGCCTGGTGGTCACAGGATATTTTCACAATGGACACAGAAGGTCTGCGCACCATCCTCAATTACGGTCTTCCGGCCGCCATGTATTTGCTGATCGGTCACGGGATCGCTGCGCGGCTGAACCGTGCATGAGGCAGTCC
Organism: Streptomyces sp. KR55; assembly: GCF_052245645.1. Taxonomy (NCBI): domain Bacteria; kingdom Bacillati; phylum Actinomycetota; class Actinomycetes; order Kitasatosporales; family Streptomycetaceae; genus Streptomyces; species Streptomyces sp. KR55. Next base: position 12,697 of record NZ_JBQQCE010000196.1, read on the forward strand.
GGCCCCTTTCGAGGATGAGGGGTCGGCGGGTGGCTGCTGCCGGGTGGCGCCGGCGTGCGAGCGTCGGACGAGCCCCGGTCCGGACGGAGAAGCGCGGGATGACAAGACGTTGTAGCGGCAGGACCGCGCCAGGGGCGCACGACGACTCCCCGGCATCCTCCTGCACCACCTCGACCAGGCCGATCTGATGCCGTCGCCCCACGACGCCGACGGGGTCGGCGGTCACGCGTCCCACTCCGCCCCGTCCAGCCGGGGAACAACCCCTGCGGGCCACGGACGCAGCCCCTTGGTGCGCCCGTACGCCATGACCCGCGGCCGGACCCGGACTCGCTATGACCTGGCCATCGAGACCCTGGTGCACACCACGGCGGCACCTGCGCAGCTCAACGACCAGCTGCCCGAGCATCGCAGGATCTGCCAGCTGTGCCGGGAGGTGCGGTCCGTCGCGGAGATCTCCGCACTGCTGCCCGTTCCTCTCGGTGTAGCCCGCGTTCTCGTCGCGGACCTGGCCGAGGCCGGACTCGTGGCTGTCCACCAGCCCGGCGGTACGCAGTCCGGCGACGGCGGGCCCGACGTCACGCTGCTCGAGCGGGTGCTCAGCGGGCTTCGCGCCCTCTAGGGAAGCGTCGTCCTCGCTGGGCAGCGGGCGGGCCGGCGGATCGTCCGGCACCAGGGAGCTCATTCGGCCGATCGCACTGCGGTGAAGCCGTGATCCTCGGGTACTCGCTGTGTTGTGCCGAGATCTGCGCGGCGGGCGTCGGCAGCCTGCCGCCATCGGTTGCCAAGGAGGCACGAGATGAGCGCCGTCAAGGAATCTGTCGAGGTCGAGGTCCCCCTCGGCACCGCCTACAACCAGTGGACCCAGTTCGAGGAGTTCCCCAACTTCATGGAGGGAGTGGAGGAGGTCAGGCAGCTGGATGACCGCCACAACCACTGGATCACCAAGATCGGTGGCGTACAGCGAGAGTTCGACACCGAAATCGTCGACCAGGTACCCGACGATCGGATCACCTGGCGTACCACGAGCGGCGACACCAAGCAGAAGGGCTCCGTCCGCTTCCAGCGCCTGGACGACACGCACACCCGCGTGGAGCTGGTGATGGACGTCGAACCCAGCGGAGCCGCCGAGAAGGCCGCAGACATGACCGGAGTGATCGATCGCCGAATCAAGGGAGACATGCGGCGCTTCAAGGACTTCATCGAGCACCGCGGGAGCGAATCGGGAGCCTGGCGCGGACGCATCAAGCCCGGACCCTCCTGACCCGGACCGCCTGCGCCGATCCGGCTGGGCGTACTGCCCCCGACCAGCCGGCCGTTGGACCAGCTGGAGGGGGACTGCGTCCGCCTGCACCGGCTCGGATCATTCGGCTGTGTCAGGTCACGGTGTCGGGGGCGGTGGGGCTGCTTTCACGGCAGTCTCCAGCAGACGGTCGGCCAGCCGGGCGAAAGAGGTGCTCAGTGCTTCGTCCGTGGTGCGGTCGGCGTAGGTCTGGAAGACCAGGGCAGCCGTGGCCTGGACCACGGGCTTGACGCGCGTCGCGTCGATGGGGAACGGCCCCTGCATCTGAACCGGCACCGGCCACTTCTTCGGCCAGGGAATCCTGGGCGGATCGGGACACAGGTCGTCCCCGACCTCCTTGAGAATTTCGGAAGGGTCGCCGCCGGCCATGCTGGCGGCGATGGTGGCTTCCGCTGCCGCCAAGGACATGTCACGGATGGCAAACAGCATGGCCTCGCGGGGCGGCAGCGGCTGCGGGTTGAGGCTCAGCCCGCCGGCTTCCGCCGAGCGGACACCCACGGCGCCGCTGAACACGGGCTGGCGCGGATTGACGATCTCCCACAGCCGGGGGTCCAGATGTGCCAGCAATTCGAGCACGCGGACGGTCTTGGATGCGCTGGACAGGTCGGTCACGCTCACTCCATCCCTCCGGGACTTGACAGCGCGTGATCGTATGACTCGACGAGACGATCGTTCGCGCATTCCTGCGATCGAGGGCGCGCCCAAGAAGGCGCAACCATTCAGCCATCTCGGGTGTCGTATCTGATAACAGTCATATGCGCACCTTGGGGGACACAATGGCGCGAACAACGACGGCATGGGTAACACTCGCACTCCTGGGCGCCACGTCGGTGGTGGCGGCGGCTCCGATCGCAGCCGCACCGGCCGTCACCGCACCGGCCACGGCGTGCCCCACCGGATGGGGCAGCCTGGACAAGGCTCGCGCCTCCACCACGACGGCGCCGGTCACGAACGTCAGGACCGGCCGCCAGGCCTGCTACGACCGTATGGTCGTCGATGTCCCGGGGGCGGGCAGCAGCGCTCTCGGCTACACGGTCAGGTACGTCGACCGCCTTCACCAGGACGGATCAGGTCGCCCCATACCCGTCGGAGGCCAAGCCGTGCTCGAGGTGCGGGTGGCCGCGCCCAGCTACGATCCCGAAACCGGCGCACCGGCGTATCCCGGCCGGGCGGGGCGTCCGCTGCCGGGCGTGGATCTCACCGGGTACCGCACTTTCAGGGACGCACGGTTCGCCGGCAGCTTCGAGGGCGAGACGCAGATCGGGCTCGGAGTGCGCGCGCGGCTGCCCTTCCGGGTGCTGGTGCTGAACGATCGCGTCGTGGTGGACGTGGCTCACAACTGGACCGGCACGCGCTGAAGGTTCCCTTCTCTGGACGCTCAGCCCGGACGACGCTCACCCGCCTCCACGAGCCGGGCAAGTCGTGCCAGGGTCATGCGAGTGCCCGTCTCGTTGTCCGCGGCGGGCACTGCATCGGGAATGCCCTCGTGCACCATGAGGACGTCCGTCCCGCCGTCCGCGTCGGTGAGCGTGGTGGTCAACGTCATCGTGCCGCGCAGTGCGGGGTCCGCGGTCTCGAACTCCAAGACCTCGACCACCTGCTCGTCGGGCACGAGCCTGGCGAAGTGGCCGTGGTAAGTGTCGGTGTGCGGGTCCGTCTTGCCGACACCGACCGGCAAGTCGTAGGTGAGCGAGATGCGGAACGCTCCGCCTTCGCGGGCGTCGAACTCGTGCACCTGGCTGCTCATTCCGTCCGGCACCCGCCACTGGGCGACTGCGTCAGCGTCCACGAGCGCCCGATACACGGCCGCACGTAAGGCGTTCACATGCCACGAGACCTGCGTGGAGTACATTGGGCCCCAACATAGACGCCCGACGGGCGGTCAGGTCTCGCCCACCGTGGATTCGCCCGGGTACGTCGCCAGGTTCTCGGTGTCGTGAGCGGTCAGCGCACCTGCAGCGGGAGTTCGCCCCCGGACGCTCGCGTGTGAACCGGTAGCCGGGCGCCCAGCAGGATCATCCGCAGGGCGCGCTCGGTGGCGTCGGTGAGGAGTTCCGAGGCCCTTGCCAGTGCCTCGGCGAGTGCCATCGGTGCCGGGAGGATCGCGCTGTAGGCGTCCACGCCGGGCACGTCGTCGGCGCCCTCGCCGAGGGTTCCCGCCAGGGCGAGCACCGGACGTCCGTGCAGTTTGGCGCGGCGCGCCACCTCGGCGGGGACCTTGCCGCGGGGCGTCTGGTGGTCCAGGGCGCCCTCGGCGGTGACGACCAGGTCGGCGCGGGCGAGGCGGGCGTCCAGGTCGAGGTGGTCCAGCAGCACGTCGAAGCGGGGCAGCAGCCGCGCGCCGAGTGCGGCGAGGCCGGCGCCCAGGCCGCCCGAGGCGCCGGTGCCGGGGCCGTGGTGGAGGTCGGTGGTGGTGACGGCGAAGTCGCGGGTGAGGACGTCCGCCCAGTTCTCCAGGCCGGCCGACAGGTGCTCGACCTGCGCGGGCGTCGCCCCTTTCTGCGGTCCGAAGACGCGGGCCACGCCCCGCTCACCGCACAGCACGTTGTACGGGTTGCAGGCGACGAGGAGCTCCACCTCCCTCACGCGGGGATCCAGTCCGGACGGGTCGATACGGCTCAGCCGCGTCAGCTCCCGGCCCCCGCGCGGGAGCTCGCAGCCGTCGGCGTCCAGCAGCCGGGCGCCGAGCGCCTGCAGCGCGCCGGCGCCCCCGTCGGACGTCCCGGAGTCGCCGCAGCCGATGAGGATCCGCCGTACGCCGGTGTCGAGTGCGGCGCGGATCAGCTCGCCGACGCCGTACGTCGTGGTGGCACCGGGATCGCGGCGGGCCAGGGGGACGAGGCTCAGGCCGGCGACCGCGGCCATCTCCACGACCGCCGTGTCCCGGGATCCGAGCAGCGCGAAGTGCGCATCGACCGGCTCGCCGACCGGGCCCGTGGCGGGCAGTGCGACGAGCCGTCCGCCGGTCGCGGCCGACAGTGCGGCGGCCGTACCCTCGCCGCCGTCGACCAG
>NZ_JBQQCE010000197.1:0-16945 GCF_052245645.1 Streptomyces sp. KR55
CGCGGCGGACCACAACGTGGCGTGGCTGGTGCGGGCGGTGCTGACGGCGCAGACGTCGGCGTCACCGCGGCTGCCGGCCGCCCCCGATGCGACGCGCGGGCCACTCCTGCCGTCCGCCCCGACAGGGCTGGGTACCACCGCGGCGCGGATCACTACGCCCTCACCCGCACCACCGCCACCAGCGACACCGCACCCCCCGGCCCCCCGGCTGCCCACCGGCCCCACCGGGCCGGGCACCTCGGCCGCCCACCTTCGCACCGCTCCGCCACCCCGCCGGGAGCCGGCCCCGGCAGACCCGGTCCGGGGGCTGCACTGCCCGCCCGCCGTCCGCGACGACCCCGCCCTGGGCGAGACCGTCAACGAGCGGCTGGTCGAGTGGGCCGAGGAGGTCGGGATCTATCCCGGTCAGCTGGACAAGGTCCGCAAGGCCGAATTCGGCCGGCTCATCATGCTCGCCCACCCCGAGTCGGACGACCCCGACCGGCTGCTCGCGGCCGCCAAATGTGCGCTCGCCGAGTGGGCCGTCGACGACCACTATGTCGACGGCGAGGTCGAGGAGGCCCGCCACGACCTGCTCGGCCAACGCCTGGCGATCGCCCACTCCGTGATCGACCAGGCCCACCTCCCACTCGGCTACGCACCCCAGCTCGAGCAGGTGGTACGGGCGGATCCGGTGATGCGGGCCCTGCGGTCGAGCCTCGCCGGCCTCACCACCTACGCCACCACCACCCAGGTGCGGCGGCTCCGCCACGAACTGGCCATCATGTTCGTCGCCTACAACCAGGAAGGCGTCTGGCACACCGCGCAACAGACCCCGCCCGTCTGGGAGTTTCTGATGCACCGGCACGAGAACAGCTTCGTGCCGTGCATGGTGCTCATCGACGCGGTCGCCGGATACGAGCTGCCGCAAGGCGAGTTCGCCGACCCCCGGGTGCGCCGTGCGTTCACCATGGCCGGCTCCGCCAGCGTGATCGTCAACGACCTGTACTCCATGGGCAAGGAGGACCCGACGGACTTCAGCCTGCCGAGGCTGATCGCCGCCGAGGACCAGTGTTCCCTGGAAACAGCCGTCGACCGCACCGTCGACATCCACAACGAACTCATGCACACCTTCGAGACCGAGGCGGCAGCCCTCGCCGCCTCCGGCTCCTGCGAGCTGCGCCGCTTCCTGGCCGGCACCTGGGCCTGGCTGGGCGGCAGCCGTGAGTGGCACGCCGGCAGCGCCCGCTACCACGCCGCCGACGCCGCCTGAACTCCCCGACCCACCGCTACCTGAGAAGGATCTCCATGCCCAAGAGCTCCCAGATGGAAGACCTCGCCATGCGTGACGTCCTGCGCACCGATTACCAGAAGTCGGTCGCCGCCTACTGGAACAGCGAAAAGGACCCCGTCAATCTGCGCCTCGGCGAGGTCGACGGCCTCTACCACCACCACTACGGCCTCGGCGACTACGACCCGTCCGTCCTGGAAGGCCCCACCGAGACCCGAGACCAGCGCATCATCGAGGAACTGCACCGCCTGGAGACCGCCCAGGCCGACGTCCTCCTTGACCACCTCGGCGACATCACCCGCGCCGACCGTCTGCTCGACGCCGGCTCCGGCCGCGGCGGCACCAGCATCATGGCCAACGCCCGCTTCGGCTGCCATGTGGACGGTGTGAGCATCTCGGAGCAGCAGGTCGCCTTCGCCAACGACCGAGCCGCCGAACGGGGCGTGGCCGACAAGGTCCGCTTCCACTTCCGCAACATGCTCGACACCCGTCTCGACACCGGATCCCGCCGCGCGATCTGGACCAACGAGACCACCATGTACGTCGACCTGTTCGACCTCTTCGCCGAGTTCTCACGCCTGCTGGAGTACGGCGGCCGCTACGTCTGCATCACCGGCTGCTCCAACGACGTCACGGGCCTGCGCTCCAAGGCCGTGAGCCGTATCGACGAGCACTACACCTGCAACATCCACCCGCGCAGCGAGTACTTCAAGGCGCTGGCCGCCAACGACCTCGTCCCCATCCAGGTCGTCGACCTGACCGCGGACACCATCCCGTACTGGGAACTGCGCGCCAAGTCCTCAGTGGCCACCGGCATCGAGGAGCCCTTCCTCGCCGCCTACAAGGAAGGCAGCTTCCACTACCTCCTGATCGTCGCCGACCGCATCTGAATCCCCCGCGTCCCGGCCCGGCCCACTCCCGCGACCGGGCCGGGACCCGGACGGGAGGACGGCTCAACAGGACCCGGATGTGCGAGAGCGGGGCGTTGCGCCATGAGGAGGCCGGCCGCCCGTGTCAGCTCCCGACCACGTCCACGAACACAGGGTTGGAGTAGAACCACGTGTCCGCCCACGGGTCGCCGTCGCCCGGCGCGTGGGTGAGCGGCCCGTGCGGGTCGACCGAGGCGCCGAGGTAGCCCGCGCCGTGGCGGTTGCCGTCGCTGCCGCGGAGCCGGACGTAGAAGGACTCGTCGCCGGCGGTGAGCGGGATGCGCAGGGTGTACGTACCCTTCCGGCCGCCGACGTCCCTCGTGTGCACGACCCTGGTGTCGGGTGCCCGCCAGCTGTCGCGGTCGGCGACCGGGCCGCGCACCGGGCCGCGGATCACATCCACGTGCGCCAACTCGGGCAGGAGCCCCTCCGGGTTGGGCCGCGAGGCGGACGTCACCGTCACGGAGAGGGTGAGCCGCTCGCCCTTGCGGGCCCGCAGCCGTCCGCCCAGTGTGACGCCCCGGCCGTGGTCGCAGTCGCGCTTGAGGCGCACGTCGAGGCCGTCGAGCAGGTGGCCGTGGTCGACCCAGACCCGGCCCGCGCGCAGGCCCGCCATCACTGAGCGGTAGCCGTAGCGGGTGACGCCGACGTGGGTGCGGCTGAACTGGCCGGGCCAGAAGTCGCTGCCGGGCTGCGGGGTGTCGGTGTTCACCGGGTCGGGCAGCCTGCCGGTGTTGTCGAAGTTCTGGCCCGGCTGCCAGTCGCCGTTCCGCCAGGTGTCGAAGACGATCCGGTGGGCGTCGGAGTTGGTGGTGATCGAGAACAGCCTGCCCTCGGCGAGCATCGCGTCCCACAGGCCGCCGACCGTCGCCGTCGCCCAGTCGAAGCCGCCGTACGTGAGGTAGGCATCCGCCGGGTAGCCGGGCCAGGACTGGGGCGACGGCTTGTTCTCGTACTCGCCGCGGATCGAGTTCGTACCGCGCCAGCCGGGTATCGCCGCGCCCTGGGCGCCGGGCGCACCCTCCATGCCGATCATGATCTCGGGGGCGGCGTCCCGCCAGGCGCGCAGCTCGTGCGGGGAGTCGATGCCGAGGCGCATCGGGTGGTTGGCGAGGACGAGCACGTCGTCGACGTAGCCGGTGCGGCGCTGCTCGGCCAGCCACTGGATGGCCCTGACCGCGTGCGCCTCGTTGCGGGCGGTGTCGGGGTCGGCGGGGCCGCCTTTGTCGTAGCCGAGCAGTTTGCCGTCGAAGGCGCGCTCGAAGCGGGTGAGGACGTCGACCTCGTGCCGGCCGGGAGCGGTGAAGACCGTGCAGTGCTCGGCGGCCGGGATGTACCACTCCAGACCCTGGAAGATCAGCTGGCGCGGGTTCTCGGCGCGGGCCCTGCGGATCTCCTCGTGCTCCAGCGCGGCTCCGTGGTCGGCGTGTCCGACGTTGGAGTGCTCGGTGAACACCATCCAGTCGAGGCCGTACTTCGCGCCCGCGGCGGCCAGTTGGGAGAAGGTGTACTTCGCGTCGTGACTGTAGACGGTGTGGATGTGGTGGTCGCCGACGAGATAGCCGAGGCGGGGGTCCTCGCCACCGAGGCGCTGTTCCCCGGCGGCCGCGGGGGCGGCAGACGCCCCCAGCGCGAAGGCGGCTCCGAACAGGCCTGCCCGGCACAGGAGTTGGCGTCTGGATGTGCCCTGCGGGTCCAGGTCGGCGGGCGGGACGGACGGGTCGGCCCAGACGGGCGGCTGCTGCTCGGTCATGACGTTCCTCGGGTGAGTGCTCAGCGGTTCATGAACTGGGAGACGGGCAGCGCCCGGTCGACGATCCGGACGTCGCCGAGCCAGCCGTGGTGGATCTGGTCGATCCGGCCCGCGTACTCGTAGCCGCCGAGCAGCCACGGCAGTCCGAGCGAGGTCAGCCCGACGGAGCGGGCGGTGGGGTTGCGTACGACCGGGCAGCCCTCGACGTACATCGTGGTGTGGCTGCCGTCGTTGACCACGGCGACGTGCCACCAGGTCTCCCGGGCGGTCTCATGCCCCCAGTTGGTGGCGATGCCCTGCTGGTTGAGCGGCCGCACCGCCCACTGCGGTCCGGGCCCGTCGGACAGCGACAGCGTGGCCAGCGGCTCCTCCGGATCGCCCTCCGTCTTGCCGGCGGCCCCGCCCGTGCCGGTCCGGCCGACCAGCCCGCCCCAGGCGTTGCGGGACGCGGTCCAGGTACCCGGCACCTTGTAGAAGGCCTCGACGGTGTAACCGCGCTCGAACGTCGCCGAGTTGAGCGGGGCTCCCTCGACCGTCCGCAGATACGCGCCCCGCAGCGGCGACTTGTCCCCGTGGAAGCGCAGGCTGCCGTGCCCCGGCTGGTCCGGGTGGTGGTCCGCCGACCAGATGAGGGCGCCGTTCCCGACCCGGACGACGGTCAGGTCGTTGCCGCGGCCGGACATGTCACGGATGGTGCCGTCGACGGTCGCGCCGTCCTCGTGTCCGTCGAAACGCCAGTAGGCGAGCGTGCCGCGCACCAGCATCGCGGCGGCCGGCCGTGCCGGGCGGGCGGGTACCGGGGCGAACCCGGAGAAACGCTGCCCGAAGTCGATCGGCACGGAGAACCGGTCGTCCGGGCCGGTCAGTTCGATCTCCTGCCGCTCCAGCTCGTTGAGGCCCTCGGCCGCCCGGCCCAGGATCCACGGTGAGACCGTCTCGACGTCGATGGTGTCGCGGTCGAGGTCGAAGCGGTAGAGGCGGATCATCGCCGCGCCGCCGTAGTACCGGTTCTGGTAGTTCGTCAGGTGCAGGTGTACGTCGTTCCCGGCGGCGTTCTTCTTCACGGCGCGCGCGGCGGGCCAGTAGTGGCCGTTGAGGGTGAGGAAGATCTGGTCGTGGTCCGCGATCAGCTGGTCCCAGAGCTTCTGCCCGTACGAGGAGAGTGCGTCGTCGCCGTGGACCAGTTCGTGCGTGGTGAGGATGACGGGCGCCTTCGGGTGCTGCGCGATGACCTCCTTCGCCCAGGCGAAGCCCTTCGGCGACAGCCGCCAGTCGAGGGCCAGCACGAGCCACTCGCGCCCGGCCGCCCGGAACACGTGGAAGGAGTTGTAGCCGTCGGGGGAGGCACCGCCGAAGGTGCGGCTGCCCTGGAAGCGCTCCGGGCCGAAGGCCGCCAGGTACGGCGTCGGGCCGCGCTGGTCGTCGGTGGACGAGCGGACGTCGTGGTTGCCGGCCAGCACGCTGTAGCCTACGCCCTGCCGGTCCAGCAGCCGGAACGCCCTGCTCGCCGCCTCGATCTCGGCCTCGGTGCCGTTTTCCGTGAGGTCACCCAGGTGCGACAGGAAGACGATGTTCTCCTCCCGGCCCTGCTCCAGGAGGTAGCGCAGCGAGGCCTCGATCGGCGCGGGGTCGATGCTCGGCCCGTCGAACAGGTACTGCGTGTCGGGCATGACGACCAGCGTGAAGCGCCGGCTGTCCGCGTCGGGCCGCCACCTGCCCGCCGGTGCCGCCTCGGCCGCGGTCGGCAGTGCGACTCCGGCAGTGGCGGCGGCGCCGATCAGTGCGGTGGCCCGCAGGAAGGTGCGTCTGCCGGCGTCGGCCTGCGGGGCCTGCGCGGCCTCGCCCCGGTCGTGATCATGCTCAGTGCACACGTCAGCTCCGTAACTGGCGACTGGTGGAAGGAGAGGTGTCAGAGAACGCGCAGGATCCAGCCCCAGCGGTGGGTGCCGGTCGGGACGAGGTAGGCCGGTGCGGTGTCGGGCCCGCACGAGGCGGTGCCCAGGCCGCGGTGGGCGGCGTCGATGTGCACGACGCAGCCGGCGCGCGGCACGAGTTCGTCGTGGTGGGCGGCGACCGCGAGGTCCGCGGCGCGATAGCGGGTGACCGAGATCTGGCTCGGGCGGTCCAGCCCCACGGCCAGTCCGGTGGCATCCGGAGCCGACAGGGTGAAGCGCCGTACGCCGTGCCGGCCGCCGCTCTCCTGCGGCCGCAGATAGGGGGTGAACAGCTCGTCCACGAGGAGGGAGTGATGCCCGACGGGCGCGCCCGCGCTGCGGTCCGGGTACGACTCCCAGGGGCCCGGCCCGAACCACTCCAGCAGGTTCAGCCCGGCCACCGTCTCGAACACCGACCCGACCCGGGCCACGTCGTCCAGTGCCTCGGGCAGCTGAGCCGACTCCTCGACGCGGATCCCGCCCTCGACGGTCGTGAAGACCTGCTCGTGCCGGACGACTCCGGCCGCGCAGGCGTACTCCGCGAGGACGCCGACGCTCTCCCGGTCCCGGCGCACGGCGACCAGCTTGCGGACGAGGGAGTCCAGTCCCCACTCCCGCCAGCGGGCCGCCATCCCGCCCAGTTCGTCGTTGTCGGTGGGCGCCCGCCACAGCGACAGGGTGGGGGCGGCGAGGAGGAGGGGGTGGACCAGAAGCCCGTCCGCATCGACTTCGACCGTCCGGTCCGCCACCGGGACGGCCCGCGGCACGGGCGCGGGCCGCAGCCGCACCTGCGGCAGACACACCACCGTGCCGCGCGGCGCCCACGGTTCGTCCCGTGCGGTCGTCACCTTCAGCGTCAGCCAGGCCTCGCCCCCGTCGTCCGGCAGATCGAACGGCAGTGGTACCGCCGCCGTCTCACCCGGGCGAAGACCGGGCAGTTCGGCCGGCGCCGTCAGCGTGCGACCGTCGGCGAGGGACAGCCGCCACTCGGCGGTCAGCCAGTCCAGGCCACGGAAGTGCTGGTGGTTGCCGATGACCGGCCCCTCGTGCTTCAGGCACTCCAGGCGCACCGGCGCCGCGATCTCCCGGTGCTCGTACAGCACCGGCTTGGGCGTGCGGTCCGGGAACACCACCCCGTCGGCGATGAACGCGCCGTCGTGCAGCGCCTCGCCGAAGTCGCCGCCGTACGCCCAGCGGTGGCCGGGCGCGGCGACACCGCGTTCGTACAGGCCGGCGCCCGCGCGCCCGGCCGGTCTTCCGTCACTCACGCGCTGGAGAATGCCGTGGTCCCAGAACTCCCAGATGAAGCCACCCTGAAGACCCGGGGTGGCCTCGATGGCGGCCCAGTGGTCGGCGAGCGTGCCGTTGCTGTTGCCCATGGCGTGCGAGTACTCGCACTGGATGAGCGGCTTGGTCTGCTTCCCGGACAGCGCGTGGGCCACGCACTCCTCGATCGGTGCGTACATCGGGCAGGCGATGTCGGAGGCGACGCCGGGATCCGCCCAGCCGCGCTTGGCCGCCCCCTCGTACTGCACCGGCCGTGTCGGATCGTGCCGCCGCACCCAGCCGGCCGCCGCATCGTGGTTCGCGCCGTAGTCGGACTCGTTGCCCAGCGACCAGATGATGACCGACGGATGGTTCTTGTCCCGCAGCACCATCCGGGAGACCCGGTCCACGAAGGCGTTCAGATAGCGCGGGTCGTCGGCGATCTCGTGGGCGTGGTCGTGGCTCTCGACGTCCGCCTCGTCGACCACGTAGAAGCCGAGCTCATCGGCGAGGCCGTACAGGGACGGGTCGTTCGGGTAGTGGGCGGTGCGGATCGCGTTGAAACCGAAGCGCTTGAGCAGCACCAGATCCGTGCGCATGTCGTCGTACGACACCGTCCGCCCGGTCAGCGGATGGAAGTCGTGCCGGTTGACGCCCCGGATGAACACCCGCTCGCCGTTGACCAGCAGGTCCCGGCCGACGATCTCGACGTCACGGAAGCCGATGCGGTGCTGCGAGGTGTCGGCGACCGTTCCGTCGGCCCGGTGCAGCCGGACCGTCAGGTCGTACAGCTCGGGTGTCTCGGCGGTCCAGGTGCGCACGTCGGGGACGGTGGTCAGCAGCCGCGCCTCGCCCAGGAAGTCGGAGACCCGCTCGTCCTGTGCGTTGGCCCGGTCGAATTCAGTGTCCTGCGCGAGGAGTTGACCGTCCAGCTCCCCGCTGACGTACCACCCCTGGGGCAGCGCACCGCCCGCGTCCCGCACCCGGCAGTCCACCAGCAGCTCACCGTTGCGACGCGCCTGCACGGTCACGTCCGCCAGATGCAGCGGGTCCGTCGCGTACAGCAGCACCGACCGCGTGACACCGCCGTGCCACCACTGGTCCTGGTCCTCGATGTGCGAGGAGTCCGACCACTTGACGACGGTCAGGCGTACGAGGGTCCGCTCCCCGGCGCGTACGACCTCTGTCAGATCGAACTCGGCGGCCAGATGGGAGTCCTTGGAGATGCCGACGGGCCGTCCGTCCACATGCACCAGCAGAACGCTCTCGGCCGCGCCGACCTGGAGCACGATCCGCTGCCCGGCCCACTCACCGGGCACGTCGACCTCGCGCTCGTACACGCCCGTCGGGTTCGCCGACGGGACGAAGGGCGGGAACTCGGCGAACGGCATGCGGACGTTGGTGTACTGCGGCAGGTCGTCGGTGCCCTGGAGGGTCCAGGCGCCGGGGACGTACGACGACGACCACACCTCACCGACCGGCGCGTCCGGCGCCGGCAGCAGCTGGAAACGCCAGTCGCCGTCCAGGGAGACGGCCTGGTCACGCCGGTCGACGGCACACATGGGCAACCGCCCCCAGGAGGTCACCTCGGGTGCCTCCCAGGGGCGGAGCCCCAGCAGGGGATCCATCAGCGGATGGCCCCCTTGCCGAGGTCGCCGATGATCTGCCGGGCGCCGATCGCGAAGACGATCAGCAGGGGGACGAGGGCGAGCAGGGCGCCGGTCATGACCATTCCGTAGTCGGTCGTGCCATGGGTGCCGTTGAGCTGCGAGAGGGCCACCTGGAGGGTGACGTTGTCCGGGTTGGTCAGGGCGATCAGGGGCCAGGCGTAGTCGTTCCACTGGCCCATGAAGGTGAAGATGCCGAGGAAGGCCAGGCCGGGGCGGACCACGGGGAGCGCCACGTGCCAGTACTGGCGCAGGAAACCGGCACCGTCGAGCTTGGAGGCGTCGAGCAGTTCGTCGTGGATGGCGCCCTTCATGTACTGGCGCATCCAGAAGATGCCGAAGGCGTTGGCCGCCGCCGGGACGATCAGCGCCGTCATCGAGCCGATCCAGCCGAGCTTCGCCATGATCACGAACTGAGGGATGGCCGCCAGCTGCGCCGGCACCATGAAGATGGCCATGAGCAGCGCGAACAGCAGCTTGCGCCCCGGGAACTCGAACTTGGCGAAGACGAAGGCCGCCAGCGAGTCGAAGAACAGCACCAGCACGGTCACCGAGATCGCGACCAGCAGCGAGTTGAGCATCGACCCGAAGAAGTCGATGGTGTCGAAGAGGTTGCGGACGTTCTCCAGGAAGTGCGGGCCGGGCAGCAGCTTCGGCGGGTAGGAGAAGATCTCGGTCGACGTGTGCGTCGACATGATCACGGCCCAGTAGAAGGGGAAGGCCGACAGCAACAGGCCGAGGACCAGAACGGCGTGCAGGGCGATGCCCCGGCGTCGGGAGCCCTTGATGGTGGATGCCATGGTGACCGGCCTGCCTATTCTTCGCCCCGGCGCTGCACCAGGCGCCAGTTGATGATCGAGAAGAGGACGACGACGAGGAAGATGCCCCACGCCACGGCGGCGCCGTAGCCGAAGTCGTTGTTGTCGAAGGTCTGCTGGAAGAAGTAGAGGACCATGGTCCGGCCGGCGTGGTCGGGGCCGCCCGAGAACGTGGACTCGTTCGCGGTGGTCTGCAGCAGCACCTGGGGCTCGGCGAAGCTCTGCAGTCCGGTGACCGTCGAGACGACGAGCACGAACAGCAGCACCGGCCGCATCAGGGGCAGCGTGACCCGGAAGAAGGTCTGCACCGGCCCGGCGCCGTCGATGCGGGCCGCCTCGTACAGATCGCTCGGGATCGTCTGGAGCCCGGCGAGGAAGATGATCGCGTTGTAGCCGGTCCACTGCCAGGTCATCAGCGTGGCGATGGCGACCTTGATGCCCCACGGCGTGTTCAGCCAGGCCACCTGATCCAGGCCGACGGCCTGCAACAGGGCGTTCATCAGGCCGAAGTTGGTGGAGAACACCGAGCCGAAGATGATCGCGACGGCGACGATCGAGGTGACGTTCGGCAGGAAGTACGCGAACCGGTAGACCTTCTTGAAGCGCACCGCCGAGTTCAGCATCACGGCCGTCACCATCGCCAGGAAGATCATGGGGAAGGTGGCCAGCGCCCAGATGATGATCGTGTTCCCGATCGACTGCCAGAAGTCGCTGTCGGTCAGCAGGTACTGGTACTGCGCCAGGCCCGCCCACTCCATCGAGCCCAGGCCGTCCCAGCGGTGGAAGGAGAGGTAGAGCGAGAAGCCGACGGGGACCAGACCGAAGGCGAGGAAGAGGAGATAGAAGGGGGAGATCGCGGCGTACAGCCGCCAGTGGCTGAGGATTCCCTTTCTGGGGTGGACGGCCGGTGTCCCGGCCACGGCGGTCGGCGGGGGCTGCTCGACGACGGGCACGGTTGCCATCAGTGACTCACCCCCAGGTGGTCCGCGATACGCCGGCACTTCCTCATGGCGTCCCTCCAGGCCTTCTCCGGGTCCTTGCCGAGGACACCGACGTTCTTGATCTCGTCCCGGACGGGTTGCCCGAGCGCGACGTCGTAGGGGCTGTTGTAGGCCACCGGGATCTTCTCGGCCGCCGGCCCGAAGACGTCCATCGTGATCTGGTCGCCGAAGAACGGGTCGGGCTCGCGCAGCTTCTTCATCTCGTACGAGGCCGGGGTCGACGGGAAGAGCCCGGCCTCGACGAATCCCTGGGCCTGGTTGTCCGCGTCGAGGATCCAGGTGATGATCTCGAAGGCCCGCTCGGGCTCCCGGCACGCCTTGGTGATCGCGAGGAACGAGCCGCCGACGTTCGAGGGACCGCCCGGGCAGGCGGCCACCCGCCACCTGCCCTCGGTCTTGGGGTACTGGAGTTTGAGGTCGCCCGCCGCCCAGGAGGCGTTCAGCTGACTGGGCAGCTGCCCCTTCTCGGTGGCCGCGATCGAGTCGGGGGTGCCCGTCACGATGTCCGACACGATCCCGCGCCGCTTGGCCTCCACGGCGCGGTCCCAGCAGGTGCGGACATGCTCACCGTCGCCGATGAAGTTCCGGTCCGCGTCGACGAACCGGGTGGTGCCCTGGCCGATCGACATCTCGAAGACGCTGCCGACGTCGGTCAGGATGTACGTCCCGGGGATCCGCTTCCTGAGCTGCTCGCCGGCCGCGAAGAACTTCTCCCAGGTGTCCAGCTCCCTGGAGACGTCCTCCGGTTCGTACGGCAGCCCCGCCTTCTCGAAGACGGCGTTCTGGTAGTAGTGCACGACCGGACCCACGTCGATCGGGAAGCCGATGAGGCTGCCGTCCGGGGCGATGCCCTGCTGCCACTTCCAGTCCAGATACCGGCTCTTGAGCTTGTCGGCGCCCAGCGTGCGCAGGTCCACGAACTGGTCGGCGTTCGGCAGGTAGGAGGCCATGTCCTCGCCCTTGAGCCCCGCGATGTCGGGTATGTGGGCGCGGCCGGCCATGGTGGTGATCAGCTTGGACCGGTAGTAGCCGCCGATCTGCTGGGCCTTGAGGCTGACGACGTTGTCATAGCGGGCCGTGGCCTCCTTGACGACGGTGTCGCTCAGGCCGCCGCTCCAGTACCACAGGACCATGTTCCGGCCGGTCGAACCGGTCGGGACGGCGCAGCCGGATGTGAGGCCGCCGAGCGCCGTGGCGGCCGTACCGGCCAGGCCCGCGCGCAGCAGGCCTCTTCGTGAGAGCCGCACAGCTCCCACCGCCTTTCGGTGTGTGACGTGTGCGAGGGGATCAGTTGGGGGACTACTGGGGAACTGTCAGTGGGGGGTGCCGCGGTTCGGCGGGGTGACGGGGGCGTACCGGACGGGCGGGCCCGGGTCCGCCGGGATGCGGTCGTCGAGGAAGCCGTACGCGCTCCTGAGCTCGGGGTCGTTCAGCGCGCGCCACCACCGGTCGATGCCGTACCAGCCGGGTGCGGCCAGCGCCCCGCCGTGGTGCCGGACGGACAGCCCGGCCGCCAGCACCGCGAACCGCAGCCGTTCCACCAGCGGCCAGCCGCCCAGCGAGGCGGCGACGAAGCTCGCGCCGAAGACGTCCCCGGCGCCCGTCGCGTCCAGCACGTCGAGGTCGAGGGCGGGGACGTCCGCGTACTCGCCGGTGATCTGGTCGACGGCGACCGCGCCGTCGCCGCCGCGGGTGACCACGGCCACCGGCACCAGCTCGCTGAGCGTGCCGAGCGCCGCGACCGCGCTGTCGGTACGGGTGTACGCCATCGCCTCGACCTCGTTGGGCAGGAACGCGTGGCACAGGGAGAGCTGCTCGAGGAGGTCGGTGGACCACTGCTGGGTGGGGTCCCAGCCCACATCGGCGTAGATCTGCGTGCCGTTCGCGGCCGCCTTGGCGAGCCAGGCGTGGGGTTCGGCCTCGATGTGCACGAGGGCGGTGCGCGCCTCGGGCGGGTCGCCCATGAGCGCGTCCTGCGAGTAGGGGGGGTCCTGGCCGTGGGTGACGAGGGCCCGGTCGTGTCCGTGGGCGATCGAGACGGTGACCGGGGTGTGCCAACCGTCCGCCGTGCGGGACAGAGAGAGGTCGACGCCCTCCTGGCCGGCGAGGATCTCGCGGCAGTACGTGCCGTAGAAGTCGTCGCCGAAGACCGTGGCGAGGGAGGTTTTCAGGCCGAACCGCGATGCGGCGACCGCGAGGTTGGCGATGCCGCCGGGACTGCTGCCCATGCCGGCCGTCCAGATCTCCTCCCCCGGCGCCGGCGGCCTGCCCAGACCCGTGAGGACGAGGTCGTAGAAGAGCAGCCCGGTCAGCAGCACATCGGGCCGGTCGTCGTCCACGCGGACATCCTCTCCGTCAAAACTCTTCATTTCAGTGACCGGAATCGTGCGCCGCTCCGGGAGTTTGGTCAATACCCGAGCAGAAGTGCGCATAGAAATGATTGAAGATGACGAGTAGTGTTCATGGCGTGCTGGCAGAACGACGACACCAACTCATCCTGCGGGCCCTGCGCTCGGGCGGCCCCGCGGCCGTGACCGATCTCTCCGAGCAGCTGGGGGTGAGCCCCGCCACGATCCGGCGTGACCTGGTCAAACTTGAGGAGGACGGGCTGCTCACCCGGGTGCACGGCGGCGCCGTCGTCGAGGAGGGCGACCAGCCCTTCGCCGA
This sequence comes from Streptomyces sp. KR55, assembly GCF_052245645.1. Lineage (NCBI taxonomy): Bacteria > Bacillati > Actinomycetota > Actinomycetes > Kitasatosporales > Streptomycetaceae > Streptomyces > Streptomyces sp. KR55. Next base: position 13,306 of record NZ_JBQQCE010000197.1, read on the forward strand.
GGTCGCCGAGGTGCGCGTGTCCCAGAAGGACGCGATAGCCGCGCGGGCGGCGGCGATGATCGCGGACGGTCAGTCGGTGCTGCTCGACATCGGCACCACCGCCTACCGGCTGGCCCGGCAGCTGCACGGCCGCCGGCTCACCGTGATCACCAGCAACCTGGTGGTGTACGAGGAACTCGCCGACGACGAGGGCATTGAACTGGTACTGCTCGGCGGCATGGTCCGCCGCGAGTACCGCTCCCTGGTCGGCTTCCTCACCGAGGACAACCTGCGCCAGCTGCACGCCGACTGGCTCTTCCTCGGTACCAGTGGAGTGCGGCCCGGCGGGCAGGTGATGGACACGACGGTCGTCGAGGTGCCGGTCAAGCGGGCCATGATCAAGGCCAGTGGCCGGGTCGTGCTGCTCGCCGACTCGGCGAAGTTCCCGGGTACGGGTATGGCGAAGGTCTGCGGCCCCGAGGAGCTGGACATGGTGGTGACGAACGAGCCGGTCGACACGGCGACGCGGACCTCTCTGCAAGAGGCCCGCGTCGAAATCATCGTGGCGGGAAGGGTGCAGGCTTGAACCCTCCCCCAGCTGAAGCGGGGGGATTCCTGGCTCAGGTCGCCTCACCGCTCAGCGAACAGCAAGGTCTTACACCCTCAACACCAGCCGGGTTGGAACCAGCCCGGGGTCTTGAAGCAAGTTCAAGGAGGTGGCGCGTGCTTGGTTCTCGCAACGTGCTGCGCGTGGCCTACCCGATCGGAGGAACCCGGTGAAGCTGACGATTCTGGGCGGCGGCGGATTCCGGGTGCCGCTCGTGTACGGGGCGCTCCTCGGGGACCACGCCGAGGGCCGGGTCACCCAGGTCGTGCTGCACGACCTGGACGCCCAGAGGCTCTCCGCGGTGACCCGCGTCCTCGCCGAGCAGGCGGCCGGCGTGCCCGACGCGCCCGAGGTGACCGCCACGACGGACCTCGACGAGGCCCTGCGCGGCGCCGACTTCGTGTTCTCCGCGATCCGCGTCGGCGGGCTGGAGGGACGGGCGAACGACGAGCGGGTGGCGCTCGCGGAGGGCGTCCTCGGCCAGGAGACGGTCGGCGCGGGCGGCATCGCCTACGGCCTGCGGACCGTGCCCGTCGCCGTCGACATCGCCCGACGCGTCGCCCGGCTCGCCCCCGACGCCTGGGTCATCAACTTCACCAACCCGGCCGGCCTCGTCACCGAGGCCATGTCACGCCACCTCGGCGACCGTGTCATCGGCATCTGCGACTCGCCGGTCGGTCTCGGCCGCCGTATCGCCCGCGTGCTCGGCGTGCAGAACCCGGCCGAGGCGTGGATCGACTACGTCGGCCTCAACCACCTCGGCTGGGTGCGCGGCCTGCGCGTCGCGGGCCGCGACGAACTCCCGCGGCTGCTCGACGACCCCGGTCTGCTCGGCTCCTTCGAGGAGGGCAAGCTCTTCGGCGTCGACTGGCTGCGGTCGCTGGGCGCGATCCCCAACGAGTACCTGCACTACTACTACTTCAACCGGGAAGCCGTACGCGCCTACCAGGAGGCCGGACAGACCCGCGGCGCCTTCCTGCGCGACCAACAGGCCCGCTTCTACGCCGAGATGAGGAACCCGGACGCCTCGGCGCTGAAGGCCTGGGACGCCACCCGCGCCGAGCGCGAGGCCACCTACATGGCCGAGAACCGCGAGACCGCCGGCGCCGGTGAGCGTGACGCCGACGATCTGTCCGGCGGCTACGAGAAGGTGGCGCTGGCGTTGATGCGGGCCATCGCCCGCGACGAACGCACTACCCTAATCCTCAACGTCCGCAACCGCAGCACGCTCTCGGTGCTGGACTCCGAGGCGGTGATCGAGGTCCCGTGCCTGGTCGACGCGAACGGCGCGCACCCGGTCGCCGTCGACCCGCTGCCCGACCACGCCACCGGCCTGGTCTGCGCGGTGAAGGCGGTCGAGCGCGAGGTGCTCGCCGCCGCCGACTCCGGCTCCCGTACGACGGCCGTGAAGGCCTTCGCCCTGCACCCGCTTGTCGACTCGGTCAACGTGGCCCGGCGGCTCGTCGACGGCTACACGGCCGTCCACCCCGGCCTCTCGTACCTCAAGTAGAGCCCTGAGGAGAGCTGTCCCATGCACGACGAACGCCGCCGGATCGAGGAGCGCGTCGAACGCGTCCACAACCAGCGCATCAAGCCCGCGGTGTACGCGGCCACCGTCCCCCTTCAGGTGGCGGCCTGGCAGGCGCCGGGGGAGCCGGTCCCGTTCGAGGAGGCCGCCGCGGCCTCGTACGAGCCCTTCGCGACGGACACCCCGTGGGGCCCGCCCTGGGGCACCACCTGGTTCCGCATGCAAGGCCGGGTGCCCGCCGACTGGGCCGGCCGGCGCGTCGAGGCGGTCATCGACCTCGGTTTCGTCGGCGACTGGCCCGGCAACCAGGCCGAGGCCCTGGTCCACCTGCCCGACGGCACCCCGCTGAAGGCGGTCAACCCGCAGAACCAGTACGTGCCGATCGCCCGGTCGGCGGTGGGAGGAGAGTCGGTCGACTACCTGGTCGAGGCGGCCTCCAACCCCGACATCCTGGCAGGCGACTTCGCCGCCCCGACCCCGCTCGGCGACGTCCTGACCGCCGGCGACAAGCCCCTCTACACCTTCCGCCGCGCCGACCTCGCGATCCTCGACGAGGAGGTCTGGCACCTCTCGCTCGACGTCCAGGTGCTGCGCGAGCTGATGCTGGAGCTCGGTGAGCACGAGCCGCGCCGCCACGAGATCGCGCACGCCCTGGACCGCTCCCTCGACGCCCTCGACCTGGACGACATCTCCGGCACGGCGGCCGACGCCCGCGCCGTCCTCCAGCCCGTCCTCGCCAAGCCTGCGCACGCCAGCGCGCACACCCTCTCCGCCGTCGGCCACGCGCACATCGACTCCGCGTGGCTGTGGCCGATCCGCGAGACCAGGCGCAAGACCTCCCGCACCTTCTCCAACGTCACCGCACTCGCCGAGGAGTACGAGGAGTTCGTGTTCGCCTGCTCGCAGGCCCAGCAGTACGAGTGGGTGCGCGACAACTACCCGAAGGTGTGGGAGCGCATCAAGAAGGCGGTTGCCGACGGAAGTTGGGCGCCGGTCGGCGGCATGTGGGTGGAGGCCGACGGCAACCTGCCCGGCGGCGAGGCGATGGCCCGGCAGCTGATCCACGGCAAGCGCTTCTTCATGGAGCACTTCGGCATCGAGACCAAGGGCGTATGGCTGCCCGACTCCTTCGGATACACCGCGGCCTACCCGCAGCTCGCCAAGCTCGCAGGCAACGACTGGTTCCTCACCCAGAAGATCTCCTGGAACCAGACCAACAAGTTCCCCCACCACACCTTCTGGTGGGAGGGCATCGATGGCACCCGCATCTTCACCCACTTCCCGCCCGTCGACACCTACAACGCCGAGTTCTCCGGCAAGGAGATGGCCCACGCCGTCCGCAACTACCAGGACAAGGGCCGCGGTACGACGTCCCTGGCGCCCTTCGGCCACGGCGACGGCGGCGGCGGCCCCACCCGCGAGATGCTGGAGCGGGCCCGGCGCCTCGCCGACCTGGAGGGCTCGGCAAAGGTCCGGATCGAGCACCCGGACGCCTTCTTCGCCGCCGCCCGCGAGGAGTACCCGGA